>MWJR01000345.1 GCA_002127415.1 Calditrichaeota bacterium AABM5.125.24 | reverse complement strand
GCCGGACACGTAGAAGCATTCGCCGTCGAACTCGACCCCGTTCAGCCGGTTGTCATTGACCGAGTCGGCGGCGGCGAGGCCGGTGCGGTATTCCCAGGGCTCGAACTGCGCCTCCTCGGGGAAGATCCGCTCTACTGACCAGGTCAGCGGCCCGTTGCCGCCGTTGCGGATGGTCAGGGGCACATCCAGCTCTTCGTCCGGCTCCAGTGAGACAACAATCATCTCGCAGTCCGGTGAACATTTCGAGTGCAGCAGCGCGAAGTCGAGGGTGATGTCGTCTTCGTCCCCGATCTCGACCTCTCGTTCCCACAGCGGCAGGTAGTCCTCCATCGTCGCCACAAGGTCGTAGGTCCAGGCGGGGATGCCGGGGAAGGCGTAGGCGCCCTCCTCGTCGGTTGTGTCGATGAAGCCGAAGCTTTCGACCATCACCAGTGCACCCTCAACCGGCGCATTGTCAGCGGCCTCAGTCACCGTGCCGTGCAACTGCCCGAAGCCTTCAACCACGAACAGGTGAACCGGGATCTCAAGGGACTTCAGGTTCATAGCGTTGCATTCCAGCAACACGGCGCGTTCATATTCCCCGAGATTAAGCCCTTCTGTTTCCGCGGTGAATGCTACCTCCGAAGTGTCGCCGACCGCGATGGTATCCCTCTCCGGCTCGATGGCAAGCCAGTCCGGTTCATCGCCAAGATCGGTCAGGGTGAACTCCACCGCGTGCCACTCGTCCTCCTTTTCGGCGGTGTTGGAAAGGAACAAGTTGAATTCCGGTGCCTGACTCTGGAGAACAGGCCCGAACTCAATGAAATCGGCTGAGAGCTCGATCACACCGCCGTATATGGGCGCGTCAGACTCGATCCATTCGGGGTCGTGGTTATCCTCGTCATCTTCTCCCCCTAACCGGCCGTGATTTTCGTTGTCGGTCAGGTCGTGAGCGATCTGACCTTCGCCCTCATCGAGCCGCCAGTAGCCGACCAGTCCTTCGACATCACTGCCTATCAGCGTATTCATCGTCGAGTTTATCTGTTCAGCGCTTCGCACGATGTTCCATAGCCTGATCTCATCGATTAAACCGGAGTAGAAGTTGAGGATGTCATTTTCACGTCTGCCGAATCTCAGCGGTTCATTGGATGCATCGATGTTATCGTTCTGGTCATCGGTGGAGATCAGTTCGCCGTTGAGGTAGGTTCTGACCCGATCCCCATCGTAGGTGGCGGCAACGTGCGTCCAGCTGTCCTCTTCCAGTGCCCCGGTTCCGAACCAGCCCGCACCGGCGCCGTTTATCATAAACCGGACCTGGAATTGACCATCAACATTGACCCTGGTCTTCCAGGAGCCTGAATTTGAGGCGCCACCCTTGGCCAGGAAGACCTGATTCGGAGCGTCAGCCATATTAGCGGGATTAATCCAGCATTCGATGGTGATGGTCTCTCCGTGGATGTCAAGGGATTCGGAGTTGGGGATAAAGACCTCGAGAAGTTCATCGCGGTCGAACTCGAGGGCGAAACCGGCGAGGACCGGGGAATACCCGGTGGCGGCCAGAAGCAGGACCGTCAAGAGCCAGGGGACGAGGGTTCTCATTTCAGTCAACCTCCCTTCGCGGGATTTTCGATGGAAATTGAGAAGCGGATCGTGAGGATTCGGCGCTTATCCGCCGGGCAAGTGGGCAGTTGTGTAATGTGCGACTGGTTTTGCGGCAACCGGCAGTTCATATCGTTATTAATATAGCCGGATCGTGACAGGTTGTCAAGTTGAGCGCAAGCGGGATTGGTTCAGCATCCTGACCACGATCTCATCCAGCAGCAGCCAGCGCTCTTCGGGGATATGAAGGCGGTCTTTAAGCTGAACAAGAAAGCCGGCGTCGAGCAACTCGGCGAGTGTTTCAAGGGTGAAGGTTCTACCGGCCAGGGCGATGTCGAGTCCGTCCCTGGTGCGCAGCGATAGATACACCAGCTCTTTGAGCTCGTCGTCGGGGGTCAGTGTCTCCTCCCCGGCGACAGGGTCCTCACCGGCCTTGAGTCGGGCCAGATACTGCCGTGTGTCGCGCGGGCTCCAACTGCGGCGCTGGCCGTCGAAGCTGTGTGCGCCGGTGCCGAGTCCCAGGTAGGGGATGCGCCGCCAGTAGGCGTAGTTGTGGCGAGAGAAGCAGCCGGGTTTGGCGAAGTTGGTCAGCTCGTAGTGCTCGAAACCCGCCTGCCGCATCAGGCTGCGCAGCTCGGTGAAATGAGCCGCGGCCAGGTCGGGGTCGGGCGGTGGGAGGGTTCCCTCCTTCATCCGCTCTTCGAACGGGGTGCCGGGTTCGATGGTGAGTGAATATGCCGACAGGTGGTCGATCCCGAGTCCCAGCGCTCGATGGATGCTGGCGCTGAACGATCCGACCGTCTGGTCCGGAACACCGTAGATCAGGTCGAGTGAGACGTTCTCGAACCCGGCCTGACGTGCAGTCTGCACCGCACCCTCGATCTCAGCGGGGGTGTGACTGCGACCGAGGCGTTCGAGTTCAGCCGGATGAAAGCTCTGCGCACCGATGGAAAGACGGTTGACACCAACCTGGCGGAAGGCTGAAAACCGCTGCTGGTCCTGAGTTCCCGGATTGGCCTCCAGGGTGACCTCTATACCGGCGGGCCAGTTGAAGCAGCGGTGAACCTCGTCCAGCAGCCGCGTCAGGTAATCCGGCGGCATCAGCGAGGGGGTCCCGCCACCGAGGTAGATGCTGTGGAGCCGCCCGTTCTTCCAGGGAGCTTCACCAGCCCGGCGGTCGAGCTCCTTCAGTAGTGCCTCCCGGAAAAGGCTGGACTGCTTCTCATCCTCAACCTCGGTGGCAAAGCCGCAGTATGGACAGCGGCTGAGGCAGAACGGATAGTGTATGTAGAGGGCGAATTCGGTCATCTGGGCTTTGGGCTTTGGGCTTTGGACATCAGGCACTTCCCGATGATGAAATGTATCTATCAACCGGACGGATGTCAAGGCGACTGATTGCCCACTGACCGAACCTCGCCGACCTGTGAGCTTGCCAGCCTGCGGAAGATTTTCTATATTGTGAATACTTAAACAATTCGCGAGTGAACATCGGGCATCCGCCTGAATTTTCCCCTGAGCCGATGTTGCGGAGGGGTCGCCCGCGGTCTCTACAGGAGATAATATATGCTTGAGATACGCTTTCACAGCCGCGGGGGGCAGGGCGGCGTCGTGGCCGGCAAGCTGCTGGCGGTGGCGGTGTTCAAGGAGGGGCTCTACGTGCAGTCGTTCCCGACCTTCGGCGTCGAACGCCGCGCAGCGCCGGTGATGGCCTTCGTCCGCGTCGATGACCAGCCGATCCGCATCCGCACTCAGATCTACCACCCCGACCACATCGTGATCCTCGACCAGAGCCTGCTCCAGATGATAGACGTGACCCAGGGGCTCAAGCCCGGCGGGACCATCCTGATAAATACCGAAAAGAAACCCGAAGAGTTCGACTTCAAGGGCGACTTCAAGGTTGTGACGGTGGATGCGTCATCAATTGCGGTCAAACACGGGCTGGGCTCGGTGACCCAGCCGATAGTGAACACCTCCATCCTGGGGGCGGTGTCGAAGGTGTTGAAGGTGGCGAAGATCGAGTCGATAGTATCGGCCATCGAGGAGGAGGTCCCGGCCAAGGTTGAGGCGAATGCGGCGGCGGCAAGGGAGGCGTATGAGGTGGCTTCCGGTTAGTGACAAAGTGACAGAGTTTCTGAGTGCCTGAGTTCCTGAGTGAAATACTGGTAGGGGCGCGATTCATCGCGCCCGACGGACTTAAATATTAACGAGGTGTGATATGTTAAGGACAAAATTGATCTGGGTGTGCGCTGCTATCTTTGGTTTGACATCTGCCCTTTACGCCGACTTCCCAGCCGAGGAGGTCTGGCGGGTGGAGCTGGATGCAACCGCGACAGTCCTCGGGTCTTACTGGCAGGATGAAGATGGGCAAACGTTCTTTTTGGTGGGAACGGCAAACCATGTGTTGATTATCAGTGAGGGAGAGGTTGTGTGGGAAAGTCCAGAGCTTGATGGCTGGGTTTCGGCGCTGAACAGAATTGACTTCGGAGTTGGTGAGGGATCTGAGATTGTTGCGGCTACGGTGGAAGACTCAACGGGAACACTTCATAGGTTTTTCGATGATGATTATGAGGAACACAACTCTTTTTTAATCTATGTTTTTGAAGCTGTAGTTCATCGCGCAGACGATCCGCGGCACATCACCTCGATTGATTTTTTCCCGGAAATGCTACCAGACAGTGCCTGCAGAGTATATTTAGGTAATAAACACCACTTATATGGCTATGATTTTATGCTTAATCCATATAGACGTTTAACCGGAGGAATTCGCGTATTTTCGCTATCGAAAGAAGATTTTGTTGCTGAAATATCAACTACTGCGGTTATTGATTCGAAGGTCATTGACACAGATGGAAATGGACAATCAGAGTTGATAATCGGTAGATTTTCTAGTTATTTTAGTCATATAGGTGTTGACTACTATGAATTAAGCTATGGCATTACTGTTTTTAACTCTGAATTAGAGATTCAAAATTCTGTTAGGATATTTTCTTATTTTAACTGGTCACCCCCAGAAAACAATACTGGTTTTTTCTGTTTACAATTAATAGTAGAAGAAGATGATGACAATCCAGCGTTATATGTTACATATCGGGATACAGGCGGGTCTTATGTTGAACGTTTAACCATACCAAATTTAGAAAGAGGCGAGCAAATAGAGTTGTCAAACGGGCAAAGGCAGATCAATGAAACTCCTGTTTACTTTTATCCTAATGGCGAGAATGCACATCACTATCTGTTGTGTATTAATGATATTGGTTTTATTTATGTTATCGATGTGGAAGATTTTAGGTTAGTGGAAACATTCAGATTTATGGAAGAATTCCATTTTGGTTCATCAGTTGGTAACTACGACAACGATGAAGAGCTCGAGTTGGCCTATTTAACATCGGATGATTTCTATTTATTCGATATCGGACCTCTGTCTGTGCCCTCGGGTTCTTTGCTACCTTATGTACCTGAACGCTACGCCATCACCGCCGCCTATCCCAACCCGTTCAACGCTTTCACGAGGATCGAGTATGCCCTGCCCCGCCCCGGCAGGTTCGCCATCGGGGTATATGACCTGACCGGTAGAGAGGTTAACAGGCTGTCAGATGGATTTATGGCAGCGGGTTCGTATCACATAGTGTGGAATGCCTCGGAAATGCCCGGCGGCGTGTATCTGGTGCGGTTGAAAGGTTCTGGTGGAGATGCGGCCCGGGCGGTGCATTTGGTGAAGTGAATTGTAGGGAGGGATTAAGTTTCATTTTGTCGTAGTATAAAAAAGGGGGAGGGCGGACATTCCCCGGTTTTCACCGGGGCAGGCTCTGTCCGCCACCTTATAAACAGTGCTGAAACAACGGAAGCGGCGCTTACCACACTGGACGTTAGAAGGATCATACTACTATATTACATTCAAATTGTTTCAAGGACATTTGAATGAGAAAGAGATACTTATAACTCTAAATCACATTAAAGCAGGACATATAAAATTCTATCGATTGGTGGCGGTTCAGATAATGCCAAATCATGTTCATATGGTAATCAAACCGAATACAGAATATTCACTGGAAAGGATTATTAAAGGTATAAAAGGGGTTTCCGCTCGGCTAATAAACAGAAGCCGCGATGAAAGAGGTATGATCTGGATGGAGGAATACTTTGACCGTATTATCAGGACGGAAAGTGATCTGGAAGAGAAATTAAAGTATATGTTTGAGAACCCTGTTAAGGCTGGATTTGTTGAAGATGGGTCAAAATACCATGGGTGGTATTTTAGTTCAGAATAATGTGGCGGACAGGAATGTCCACCCTCCCCTAAAATAAACAAGATCAAATGGCTCAACAACCGATAATATTCAAGTCCTGGCGCGATATGCCGCTGATGGCGGCGTCGCTGGGCGATATGACCGTCAACAAGACCGGCTCGTGGCGCAACGTCGAGCCGCATCACGTCGAGCAGGTCGCCCCCTGTGCCTCCCACTGCCCCGCCGGGAACGACGTGGTGATGTTCGTAACCCTGGCGGCTGAGGGACGCTACGAGGACGCCTGGCGTGTGCTGGCCGCGACGACGCCCTTCCCTGGGACCTGCGGGCGAGTCTGTCCTCATCCGTGCGAGTCTGAATGCAACCGCACGCAGTTGGGCGGGGCCGTGAATATCCACTCCATCGAGCGGTTTTTGGGTGACAAATTCCGTAATAGCCCACCCGAGATGCCAAAGGCATCCCACACACACAAGCGTATAGCGGTGGTCGGTTCAGGCCCGGCGGGATTGTCGTGCGCCTACCAGCTCGCCCTGGCAGGTCACGGGGTCACCGTCTTCGAGGCTCACCCTCAGCCCGGCGGGATGCTGCGGGTCGGCATCCCCGATTACCGGCTCCCGTCCGAGGTGCTCGACGCTGAGATCGCACGCATTACCGACCTCGGGGTCGAGATCATCACCGACACCCGTGTCGGGGTGGATGTCCAGTTTGGCAAGTTGATGGATAAGTTCGACGCTGTGTTCGTGGCGGTCGGCTTCACCAGCAGCCGTCCGTTGGGTGCGGAAGGGGACGAAGGCGATGGGGTGCTGCCGGGGATCGAGGTGCTGCGCCGGATAAACCTCGGCCTGCCGGATGAGGTGGGCGATCAACCGTTGGTAGTCGGCGGAGGCAACACCGCGATGGACGCAGCACGGTCGATGCTAAGACGAGGCAAGAAGGTATCCGTAATGTATCGCCGCACACGCCACGAGATGCCGGCCATCGCCGAGGAGATCGAGGAGTTGCTGACCGAGGGGATCGAGATTACCTTCCTGGCCACGCCGGTAGAGGTGCTGCGTGAAGACGGCCGGGTCACCGGGGTCAGGTGCATCCGGATGGAGCTGGGCGAGCCGGACGAATCGGGACGGCGGAGGCCGGTTCCGGTCGAGGACAGCGAGTATACGATTGAATGTAACAGCGTCATCACCGCCATCGGCGAAACCTCGGACCTGTCATTCCTGCCCGATGAAATCAAGGCTAAGACATCGTGGAACATCCCCGCCGACGAGTTGGGACGAACCTTCGAGCCGAAGCTGTTCGCCGGGGGGGATGTTGCCGATGGCGCAGGAACAGTTACGGCGGCTATCGGCTACGGCCGCAAGGCCGCTGCGGCCATAGATGCGCACCTGACCGGCAGGGAGCTGCCCACTGATGCGGCAACCTCGCCCTCGCTACGGGATAGAACCGACCACGTCGTGCCCTTCGAGGAGCTGAACACCGCATACTTCGAGGATAAACCCCGGTTTGAACCTGAATCGCAGCCGGTTGACGAGAGGATTAAGAGCTTCGACGAGGTGCGCGGGAGCTACAGCGAGGAGGAGCTGCTGGCGGAGGCGCGGCGCTGCTTCTCGTGCGGCAGCTGCCCGGCCTGCGACAACTGCTTCATCTTCTGCCCCGATGCGGCCATCACGCATGTCAAGGGCGATCCGTTCAAGCTATATATCGTGGACACCGAATACTGCAAGGGTTGCGGCATCTGCGCCGCTGAATGCCCCCGGGCGTGTATTGTGATGAAGGCGGTGCGTTAGGGGATCCGTCGTCTTTCCTCCGCCTGAACCAGCAGTGGGGAACTGATGGACCGTGATGTTAAATATCATCCGCATTCTGTAGAAAGAGCGAGGATAGATGAAGACCGACGAAACCAGGCAGGAGCGCCCCGAACCGAAAGGCGAGGAGCATCCACTGCGGATCGCCCAGGTGGCGCCGCTGTTCGAGAGCGTCCCGCCGAAATATTACGGTGGGACTGAGCGGGTTGTCTCTTATCTAACCGAGGAGCTGGTGCGTCAGGGTCACGATGTCACCCTCTACGCCAGTGGCGACTCGGTCACCTCCGCGCGGCTGGTGGCACCGTGTCGCCACGCGCAGCGGCTCGAACAGTTTCGCAACCAGCTCGTCCATCATATACTGATGCTGGAGACGGTCGCCAGGGACGCCGGGGGTTACGACGTCATCCATTTCCACCCCGATTTCATCCATTACCCCCTCTTCCGTCGGATCGGCACCCCGCACGTGACTACCCTGCACGGCCGGCTCGACATTGAACTCACCCGCTACGACGGCGACGTGGGGGTAAATGTTCTGCGCAAGGAGAGGGATGTGGAGGTGTTGGTCCTGAAGTAGGGCGTCAGGCGGTGCGCCCGCCACTTCTGAAATGTGAATCGTTAATAGATTGAGTGAACGCACAGTTGCCATATCGCCGTTCGACTCGGCTTAAAGATTACGATTATTCACAAGCCGGCGGATACTTCATAACCATTTGCACCTGCAATAATATCTTTCTATTTGGTAGGATTGTTCAGGGAAAAATGAATCTAAGTGAGCTCGGACGAATTGTAGAGGAAGAGTGGTTCATATCAGCAGAGATTCGACCTGAGATACAACAGGATGCGTTTGTGATAATGCCGAATCATATTCATGGGATTGCGGTCATTACAGATATTAATTGCGATGGTGCTATGAAAGAACGGGCGCACGGCCGTGCGCCCCTACGACGTGTGCCGAGGTCGCTGGGATCATTTGTGGCGGGATTCAAAGGCGCTACCACGAGACGGATCAACGTCCTGCGAAAAACACCCGGCGCAAGTGTCTGGCAGCGCAATTACTATGAACACGTTATCCGCAATGAAAAGGATTTGAATGAGATTCGTGAATACATCCAGAACAATCCTTTACAGTGGGCACTGGATGAAGAAAATCCTGACCGGAAGTTGTAGGGGCGCACGGCGGTGCGCCCGTATAAGTGGTTAAAACGCGAAACCAAAAGATCTGCCAATGCAAAAAATCTTAACCGGCAACGAGTCCGCGGCGTGGGGGGCCATGTGCGCGATGGCACAGGTGGTGTCGGCCTATCCTATCACCCCGCAGACCACCATCATCGAGGAGCTGGCCAACCTGGTGGCCAAGGGGATGCTTAAAGCGGAGTTCATCAAGGTCGAGTCGGAGCATTCGGCAATGGCCGGCTGCATCGGGGCTCAGGCGGCCGGCGCACGCACCTTCACCGCCACCAGCGCCCAGGGGCTGGCGCTGATGCACGAGATGCTCCACTGGGCCGCTCTGGGCCGGCTGCCCGTGGTGATGGCCAACGTGAACCGCGCTATGGCCCCAGGCTGGTCGATATGGACCGACCAGAACGACTCCCTTGCCCAGCGGGACACCGGCTGGCTCCAATACTACTGCGAATCGAACCAGGAGGTGCTCGACACCGTCATCCAGGCTTACAAGGTCGCCGAGGCGGTTGATCTGCCGGTGATGCTGGTGCTGGATGCCTTCTTCCTGTCGCATACCTACGAGGCGGTCGATATCCCCGGTCAGGAGCGGACTTTGGGGTATCTGCCGCCCTACAAGCCCTCCATCTACCTGGACGTGAACGAACCGCATGCCTTCGGCGGCATCGTCCCGCAGGATGTCTATATGGAGTTCCGCTACAAGATGCAGCTGGCAATGGACCAGGCGCTTGAAGAGGCGGATAAGGCCGACGAGGAGTTCAACCGGATGTTTGGTCGCGGCTACGGGTTGATCGAGAGGTATCACAGCGACGACGCCGAAACCATCCTGGTCACCGCGGGAACGGCCACATCGACCGCCAGGGTGGTGATCGATGACCTGCGCGCCAGGGGACGTTCGGTGGGGCTGCTCAAGATCCGGCTGTTCAGGCCGTTCCCGGCGCAGCTGGTGCGGGAGGCGCTGGCCGGGTGCAGGCGGGTGGCGGTCCTTGACCGTAATATCTGCGTGGGGATGGGGGGTATCTTCGCCCAGGAGATCCGTTCGGCACTGTATCACCAGCCCCCCGAAAGGAGGCCCCATATCCACGGCTATATCGTCGGATTGGGTGGTCGAGACATTATACCGGAAGTCATCGAACAGATCGCCGATGACGCCGAGAAGCGCACGGTTGACGATGGCAGGATGATCTGGATCGGGTTGAAGGATTAGTCTCACGCAAAGGCGCAAAGACGCAAAGATGATAAGGGCTGCAGAATGCCCCGGCAACCGCTGGACTGCAGCACGAGACTCAGGCACTCAGGCACTTAGTCACTCAGGAACTTAAGGATAAAATATGGAAGCTCTACCTCATCTGAAGAACTTCACCGAGGTCGCCGAACGAGAGATAATGACCAGCGGGCACGTGGCTTGTCCCGGCTGTGGGGCGGCGTTGGCGATGCGGCTGGCGCTGAAGACCCTGGGACGCGACACCATCCTGGTCATCCCGGCCTGCTGCTGGGCGGTGATCGACGGGCCGTTTCCCTATTCGGCGGCGGGGGTGCCGGTCTTTCAGGTTGCCTTTGAAACGGCGGCCATCTCCGCGGGAGCCATACGTTACGGTCTCGACGCCACCGGCAAGAAGGGGATCAACGTGGTTGCCTGGGCCGGCGACGGAGGCACCTTCGACATCGGCTTCGGGCAGCTATCGGCGGCGGCCGAGCGGAACGACGACATCATCTACGTCTGCTACGACAACGAAGCCTATATGAACACCGGCATCCAGCGCTCGTCGGCGACGCCGTGGGGCGCCTGGACCACCACCACTCCGGGGGCTGACTTCAAGCGGGAGCGCAAGAAGAACCTGCTCGAAATAATGGCGGCTCACCGCATACCTTATGGAGCCACCACCACGGTCGCATATCCCGATGACCTGGTGCGCAAGTTCAGGAGGGCGATGTCTGTGGAGGGCTTCCGGCTGATTCACATCTTCAGCCCCTGCCCGCCGGGGCACAAGGCGCTGGAGAAGGACTCGATCCTGGAGTCACGCTATGCGGTTGAGTCGCGGGTCTTCCCGCTCTACGAGGTGGAGGACGGCACTCACTACACTCTGTCGATGGACCCGCCGAAGCGGCCGGTGGACGACTATCTGAACCTGCAGGGGCGCTTCAGGCACCTGACCGATGAGCAGCGCGCCTACATCCAGCAGACGGTCGACGAGGAGTGGGCCCGCCTGATGCACCGGATGAAGGTCGGGGAGGCGATTGGGGGGTAAGTGCGGCGTTCGGCACTCGGCTTCCGTATGTGTGGCCCGGATACCCCGGATTTAATCCGGGGCCGCTATCCGGGTTTCTATTGGCAGGTCGGACACTCTTGTCCGACCTTGCCAGACAGCTGTCTGGCCTACCAATGCATAAGGATGACGGTTGTGTGGCCCGGGTTGCCTGTAACCCGGGTTTCATCTGTTAAAAAGGGAGGGCGCACGGTCCTGCACCCATACAATGCCGACATACGAAGCCCGGCAGATTTCTTGTCCGGGTCGCGCAGGTGCGCTTTCTCTCACACTGCCCACGGAGAGGTTTTATTACACGGATGTATAGACGCCACCGGTGGTCCACCCACCCCACCCTGGAAGATGCAACGCCCGACCGGGGCCTGTGACCTGAGATGACCCCCCCACCCCCAACGCTTTGAAGCGATCCCGGTTCCTGAAGACGGAAACAACAGGGAGAATGCAGTAGCAGGACTGTCGGTCCTGCTATTCTGTTTTTGTGTAATATTCTGATTTTACGGGAATTAAGCCGGACACATCCCTTTAATTCACGCTTACTCTACAGCCATAGAGTGGAAATAATTCAAAGAAATTGAAATAATCTCATTTTTCTCTTGACAAGGTGATTTATCCAGTATATATTGCCCATCGAAAGTTACTCTACTACCATAGAGTAGGCGAATGTCTTGAGGGTTATCATGTCTGTAGGCTGGTGTTCTTCCCGGTCTGTTGAACCTGTTTATTCATTAAAAATCATAGGATAGCACGTGTAGCATAGGATGTTATCTGTTGTGACGCCTATTCCATTACTTCAAGTTTTCTTAGAGCAGGGTTGTAATCCAGGCTATTATGAGAGGTCATATCCCTCATAAGATGGAATCCAGTGGGAGTCGAATCCTGCTTCGTGACGCACAATTCCGGTGATCAGGGAGAATTCTCAACGTGGATGACCTTGAATTACAGAAGATAGTAACGTCACTCAACCGGCAGCTCGAAGAGAAGATCTATCAGATGTCCCAGATTCGGATGGTGGCTGAGACTATGGCTCGCGGCCTCCACGAACCTGACTACTTCTCACGGGTCTGCACGGATTTCATCCAGATCTTCGACTCCCTGGTCTGCTCGCTGTTCTGGTTTCGTCAGCGTCAGCCGTCGGGTTGGTGGCTGGACTCCTGGGCCAGCAGCGAAAATCGCTTTCAACCAGCAAAGGATATGGTTCCGGAGGCCGACCAGGGACTGCTGAAGTGGGTGAAGGAGCACCGGAAGCCCCTGTTTCTCGAGAACATAGAAGGTGAGGCGGTTAACCGTATCTGGGCGCCTGAACCCGCCCCACCGACCTCGATGACCCTGATCCCTCTGAACGTCGATGAGAACCGCATAGGGATGTTTGTTATTATCGATGCCCTGTTCAAGATCTCCACCCAGGATATCCAGCGCCATCTCGACATCCTCAGCAGCCTGATCAACTCCGGTGGCCGCAACCGCTCACTGTATAAAGGATTGCAGGAATCGGAAGAGGAGTTCCGGGACCTGTTCGAGAACTCCTCCGATATGATAGTCGTGGCTTACCCGGATGGGGTAATCCGCGACTGCAACCATATCTTCACCGACACCCTCAGATTGGGCTTCGATCCTCACGGTATGCGGCTGGCTGAAGTTATCCGTGAGGAGAAGGAGCACGTTTTCGCCGATTGCTGGTCTGAGCTGCTTAAAGGTCAGGAGGTTCGCAATGAGGATGTTTATCTGAGGCTTAGTGACGGCGGGATTATTGAGGTTGAGCTGTCCGGGAACGTTCGCCCGCTGCCCGATGGACGCCTGGGTATCATCCGGCTTTACCTGCGGGACCTGACGGCACGGCGCGAATCGGAACGCAAACGCCGGGACCTCGAGCTGGAACTCGAACTGATGCGGCAGAGGCAGCTGGCTCAGGTGGGGCTCTATGTCTCCGGCATTGCTCACAACCTGCAGAACCCGGTTCAGGTCCTGCTTGGCTATCTCGAACTCCTTAAACTGAAAGGGGTGTTTATTCCTGAACTCAAGGTGATCGAGCAGTCCACTCAGAGTATAATGGACATCATTGAGAACCTCCTGAACAAGATGCGCAAGGAGCGGAGCCCGGAAACCACCGATATAAACCTGAACGAACTGCTGGACAGCGAACTCACCTTCCTTAACGCCAACCATTATTTCAAGCATGAGGTGACCAAGAAATACCACTTTGCTGAGCATCTCCCTACTGTTAGAGGGACCTATTCCGACTTCTCCCAGGCGTTGATGAACATCATCTACAATGCCCTGGATGCTATGAAGGAATCTGAGAAGAAGGAGCTGAGGATCAGCACCTCTCATGACGAAGAGAAGGATATCATATCGATATCCATTGCGGACACCGGCTGCGGCATACCTGTAGAGGTTCGGGACAGCATCTTTCAGCCTTTCTTCACCACCAAAGAGGCTAAGAGGTGTGTTCACAACCAGATATCGAGCGGAACCGGTCTGGGACTCTCCAGCTCGCTGGCCCTGCTGAAGCCTTATGGTGGTAAGATCAGCTTTGAGACTGAGGCCGGGAAGGGCGCCACCTTCCATATAACCTTGCCGGTGAAGGGACAGGAGAGGAGCGATGGGTGACGCCGGCAGAAACAGGGTGCAGGTGTTGCTGCTCGATAAATCCACCCTTGCTCTACGTCAGTTACAACGCCTGCTTTCCGAATTCAGGAGATGTGATGTCCTGACCTTCGACAGCGTCCGCACCGCTCTGCAGAGCATTTCCCGACAGAAGCCCGACCTGATCATCACCGAATGGGAGCTCAGCGACCTTACCGCGGCCGAACTGCTGCAGGCACTGCACGCCCGCCGGGACTGGGAGAATATCCCGGTGATATTATGCACCTCGAACCGCAGCCAGAAGTTAAGGATTCAAGCCCAGAAGCTCGGTGTGCTCGACGTCCTGCATAAGCCTATCGAACCGAAGATATTGAAACTCCATCTCAAACAGCTGTTTCCAAGAGCCTCATCGCTCGAAAAGAGACCGGACGATGAAAAGAAGGAATCTATCCGCTCCAGGATCAACCGTATCCATACCCTGGCGCCGCTGCCGGCCCTTGCCAAGTCGATTATCGATATCAGCGACGACCCCGGGTCCTCGGTGCGTAACCTGGCCGATGTGGTAAAGAGGGACCAATCTCTGACCGCCAAGATCCTGAAGATCGTAAACAGCGCTTACTACGGCTTTCATCGCGAGATCGGGAATGTTGACCACGCCATTGTGGTGCTCGGTTTCGACGAGATCAGGAATATCACCCTGGCGGCATGCATCATTCGGTCTTTCCAGAGTAGTAAGAACCATCTGTTCAGCCGGAATAAGTTCTGGTTGCATTCACTCGGCGCAGCCTATGTTGCCCGGGCGCTCTGCAACTACAAGCCGGAGATATTCCCCAAAGACGCCTTTGTGATGGGGCTTCTGCACGATTTTGGCAAGGTTGTGCTTCATCAGCACTTCACCGATATTTTCTACAAGGCGCTCCAGATGGCTGTCGAGCGTGAACAGCCGCTGTATCAGGTGTCGGAGGAGCTGATGGAGATCGATCATGCCGAAATCGGTGGTATGGTTGCTGAGAGCTGGAATCTGCCGGTTCCATTGGTGAAGGCCATCCGATACCATCATAAACCCGCCGGTGCCTACGGTCACGAAGAAGAGATACATCTCACCCATCTGGCCAATTACTTCTGCCACCGGTTTGAGATCGGCGATAGCGGCAATCCCGTGCTGGAGGAGCCTCACGTCGGGTCGCTGAAGGCCTTCGGCTTCGAGGAGCAGGACCTGGGCGATGTCTGGACCAACCTCGACATCGATGTCCAGTCGCTGAGCGAGTTCATCTAGATCAAGGCAGGTAACGACAGAGGATCATCCGCTGCCTTAAGTTGACCTGAAAAGAAAACCCATCCACTTGCAACTCTTCCATTCAATTCCTATCTTGCAAGGTTGTTACAGTAACCACGTGCATCTCACAACTCAATAGATAATTCCCCTCGAATTGCCTTGGTTAAGGCTGTTTAAGCACTGCAGGAGATGATTCTTCCCCGATTCGACTACTACGCACCGACTGGTCTGGACGAGGCTCTGTCCTGGTTGGCGGAACATCACGGCTCAGGCGTAAAGATCCTGGGAGGCGGGACAGATCTGCTTGTCGATGTCCGTGGCAAGATCATCCCCGACCAGCATCGTCCCCGCTGCCAGGAGCATCGGGATGGGCCGTGGCTGGCCCGTTATGCTCCGACCGAGTCCATCGAGATATTGCTGGCACTCTCCCGCATCACGGAGCTGCGGGGGATCGCCGTTGAAGTGAACTGTGTCCGTATCGGGGCGATGACGACCATCACCGACCTCGAACGCTCGCCGGTTGTGCGCACAAGGTTGGCGGGATTATGGGATGGAGCTCGTCAGCTTGGCTCGCCTCTGGTGCGCAACCGCGGCACCTATGGCGGCAATCTGTGCAACGCGCGCCCCGCCGCCGACACGGCCATCCCGACCCTGGCGTTAGGGGGAAGGCTGGTGCTGGCATCGATCCGCGGCGAGCGGACGGTCGATCACAGTGATTTCGTCACCGGACCGGGGGAGACCATCCTCGAACCGGATGAAATCCTGAAGGAGGTGGTGTTTGACCTTGCCAATGACCCGGCAATGGGTAGCGCCTACCTCAAACTTTCCAACCGCAAGGCGCTCGAGATAGCGGTCGTCAGCGCGGCGGCAATGGTGACTTTTAATTCCCCCCCTGCAGAGCAGGGGGGGATAAAAGGGGGGGTTACCAAGAGTGCCCGCATTGCCCTCGGCGCTGTAGCTCCTACGCCTCTTCTTGTCCCCGAGGCGGGAGAGGCGCTGGTCGGCAAAGAGTTGGATTCGCAGTCGATATCAGAAGCCGCCAGAATAGCCGCTGGAGTCGCCCGTCCCATCACCGACCACAGAGGTGGTGACGAATACCGGCGGATGATGGTCGAGGTGCTGGTGCGGCGGGTCCTGATGAGCTGCTGGGAGAGGGCTTTGGCCGGCACGGTGGAGGAAGCGGCCTGATGAAGCGGGTTATCACCCTGACCGTCAACGGCCTGTCCTGCGAGGTGGCGGTTGAGCCACGTCGAACCCTGGCCGAACTGCTCCGCTACGACCTCGGTCTGACCGGCACCAAGATCGGCTGCTCCATCGGCGACTGCGGCGCCTGCACGGTGTTGATCGACGGGGTGCCGTCGCTCTCGTGCCTGGTGTTGGCTATGGAGGTCGAGGGCCGCGACATCCTCACCATCGAGGGGCTGGCCGACGGGCTGAAGCTACACCCGCTGCAGGAGGCATTCGTCGAGGTGGGCGCCATCCAGTGCGGCTTCTGCACCCCGGGGATGGTGCTGACGGCTCTGGCGCTGCTGGAGGACAACCCAGAGCCGACTGAGGCCGAAATCCGGCGCGCCCTGTCGGGGAACCTCTGTCGCTGCACCGGCTACCAGAAGATCGTGGAGGCGGTGAAGGAGGGGAGCAGAAAAATACAGTTAGAAAAGAAATCTTAATGTTTAGTTACAGGCGGGACAGGAGTGAGGTGATGTATGCTCGGACAGGAGTGCCCGAGCCACCAGAGAAAACAGTTATTGATACTTCCACAGAAAATTAAACTCTGGCTCCACCACTTGGAAGCACCCGACAGGCGGGCTGATACCCGGGTCTGGTACGCGCGGATAATACGGATACTCCTCCACCTTTACCGCTTCATCCAGATAACCGTCCGCGAGTTTCTGGACGACCGGCTCTTCCTACGGGCTATGGCGCTGACCTTCGCGACGCTGCTGTCGATTATACCGCTCCTGGCCATACTGTTCAGTTCGTTCAAGCTGTTCGGGGGCGGTGAGTGGTTTATGGAGATGCTGAGGCCGGTGCTGATGCAGAACCTGGCGCCGGGCAGCGGGCCGGTGGTGGCCGAGCGGATTGAAAGTCTGCTGGAATCCTTCGGGGGAACCACCGTGGGCGGCATCGGACTGATCTTCCTGGTGGTGGTGGTGTATGGAATCTTCAGCGCCATTGAAGGCACCTTCAACCTGATCTGGGGGACGAGCTCCCGCGCCGGAGCGCTGCACCGGCTGCCGTTTTACTGGGGACTGGTGACCATCATTCCCATCCTGGTCGTCAGTTCGTTTGCGCTGACCACCTACCTCAAAGCCCTGCCGCTGGTGCACCAGGCAGCCCTCAGGGGGGGCTTTGCCGGGGACCTGATCGACCGGCTGCTGCCGGGGCTGATGGTGATGCTCAGTCTCTTCCTGCTCTACCGGTTTCTGCCCAGCGCGCGGGTGCGCACTTACGCCGTGCTGGTCGGAGCGGTGGTGGCGGGACTGCTTTACGAGGCGGTAAAGGCGGTCTTTATCATCTACACCGGCAAGCTGGTCAAGTATAACGTCATCTATGGGTCAATGGCGATTATCCCCCTGCTTATGGTCTGGGTCAACCTGTCCTGGATCGTGGCGCTGTTAGGGGTGGAGATCTGCTTCGTGACCCAGCACTACAACGTGCTTCAGAGCAAGCGCAAGCATGTCGGGTTCTCCCGCCCGCAGGAGGACGCCCTGGCTTACCTGATCCTGACCCAGGTGACCCTGGCCTTCCGCGGGGTGCGCGATCCGGTTACGATCGATGAGTGGAGCCATAGATACGGGGTGCCGCCTGGGATTGTCCTGGGGGTGGTGGAGAGGCTGCGAAGCGGCGGCGTTCTGGAGAGAGCCGGACCGGGGAGGGATGAAATCCTCCTGACTCGCGATCCCGAAAGCATCAGGATAGGCGACATCGACCGGATACTATCTGGCGAGGCGCTGGAGGAGTGGACCTGGCCGGATGAGGCCCCCTGGCTATGGTTGAAGGGGTGGATGCGGAAGCGCTCGCGCGCCGCCCGGGAGACAGGAGATGGGACGTTGGGGGATTTGGTGGGTAGCATCGAAGATGTTTCACAAATGAACCCCTTCCCCTACACAAATGAACAATGACTGAATGACCTACAAAATCCTCAACACCCGTGCGCCGCGGGTCGATGCGGTAGATAAGGTCACCGGCAAGGCTCAATACACCGACGACCTGTCTCGTCCCGGTATGCTGCGCTGCGCCATCCTCCACAGTCCGCTGGCGCACGCCCGGATTCTGAATATCGACACCTCCCGCGCCGAGAGACTGCCCGGCGTCAAGATGATTATCACCGGGAAGGATGCCGGGACTATTGAATACGGGGTCTCCCCCGCTCGCTACGACGAAAACATCCTGGCCCTGGACAGGGTGCGCTACGTCGGCGATGAGGTGGCAGCCGTGGCGGCGGTTGACATTGACACCGCGCTGGAAGCGGTCTCCCTCATCGACGTTGACTACGATGAGCTCCCCCCGGTTCTCGATGGTATCAGGGCGATGGAGGAAGGTCAACCTCGGATACACGAGAAATACGAACGGAACATCTGCGCCGAGGTTCACTGGAACTTCGGCGACTGCGACGCGGCTGAGAAGGAGGCTGACTACATCCGCACCGACACCCTGACCTCGAAGATGCAGGACGCCGCCTTTATGGAGCCGCAGTCGATCCTGGCCGAGGTTGACGCTGCCGGCCGGCTGACGATGTTCAGCTCCACCCAGGCGCCGCACTATGTCCAGCGAACCCTGGCGATGGCGCTGAAGCTGCCGCTCGAGAAGGTGCGTGTGGTCAAGCCGGCGGTTGGCGGTGGGTTCGGGCCGAAGGCCTCCTGTTCGACCTCCGAGCTGGTGACCTGCCTGCTGGCGCTCAAAACCGGCCGTCCGGTCAAGATGACCTTCGACCGCGAGCAGGTCTTTCTGCATTCGCGCGCCCGCCACCAGTTTTACCATACGATGACCACAGGCGTAAGGAAGGATGGAACCCTGTTGTTCCTCAGGAATGACTGCATCCTCGACGGCGGGGCTTACGCCAGCTTCGGCATAGCGACCGTCTATTACGCCGGGTCAATGCTGGGCGGGCCCTACCGGCTCAAGAACATGACCTACGATGGCTACCGTGTGGTCACCAACAAGCCGGCCTGCGGGGCTCAGCGGGGTCACGGGGCCGTCATCGCCCGTGCCTGCTTCGAGACCCAGCTCGACCGCATCGCCGAGGAGCTGAGGATGGACCCGATGGAGCTGCGCCTCAAGAACGTGATGGGGACCGGGGAGACCACCTGCAACGAGCTCTATATGTCAAGCCTGGGAATGAAGGAGTGCCTGGAAGCGGTGAGGGATGCGGCGGGGTGGAGTGAGATGTGGGAGAAAGAGGGTGTAGGGGCGCACGGCCGTGCGCCCAAAGGGGCCGATTTATCGAGCCCTCCTTCTGAAGAAACCCCCCCTTCATCCCCCCCTACTGGCGCAGGGGAGGAGATAAAGAGGCGCGGCGTCGGCCTCGCCTGTGGCTTCTTCGTCTCGGGGGCCGGCTATCCCATCTACAGGTCGGACACATACCACGCCACGGTGGTCACCAGGGTGAGCGAGGTCGGTGGGTTGGTCATCGTCGAGTCCGGCGCAGCCGACATCGGGCAGGGTTCCGACACGGTCCTGGCAATGATAACGGCCGAGGTTCTCGGGATCCCTCTCTCTGACGTCAAGGTCATATCCGGCGACAGCGACCTGTCGGTGGACCTGGGGGCCTATTCCAGCCGCACCACCCTGATGACCGGCCACGCCACCAAAGAAGCAGCCGAGTCGTGCCGGGACCAGATTCTCGAGGTTGTGTCGAAGAGGCTTGGCGTCCCGCGTGAAGATCTTTACCTTGAGGATGCGCTGGTCAGATCCCGGAAGGGTGAGCTCGATTTCGCCCCGCTGCGGGAGCAGTTCCTTAAGGAGCGCCGTGGCTTCACCGACAAGCCAGAGGCTCCTCATCTGACCTTCCGCGAGGCGGCGCGCATCGCCTTCCTGGATAAGGGAACCATAGTCGGCACCGGGAAGTATCGCCCGCCCAAGCTCGGCGGTTCTTTCAAGGGCGCCACCGTTGGAACATCACCAGCCTTCGGATGTTCAGCCCAGATTGCCGAGGTTGAGGTGGACCTCGAGACCGGTCAGGTTACAGTTCTGAAGGTGACCGGGGCCCACGACTGCGGCTTCGCCATCAACCGCACCCAGGTGGAGGGACAGATGCAGGGATCGGTCTCGATGGGGATGGGGGAGGCGCTGATGGAGGAGGTCATCTACGACCGCTGCGGTAATATCGTCAACACCAACCTTGCCGAATACAAGATCCCCACCTCACTCGACATGCCGCCACTCGAATCGATAATCGTCGAGTCCATCGAACCTCACGGGCCGTTCGGAGCCAAAGAGGTCGGCGAAGGGGCCATTATGCCCACCATACCGGCCATACAGAACGCCATCTACGACGCCAGTGGAATCCGAGTGACCGAACTGCCTGCTACCCCGGAGAGGATTCTCCTC
>MWJR01000238.1 GCA_002127415.1 Calditrichaeota bacterium AABM5.125.24 | reverse complement strand
GATCTTGCATCTTTGATTTCCATAATAAACAATATACAAAATCATATAGTGATTGTCAACTATTAAACTGCCGGGTTAATATAAGGCTGTTAAGGCGCTTTCAAGCAAGACGGAACACCTTCTTTTTCTCACTGCTACACCTCATCGTGGGCGGAAAGATACGTTTCGTTTACTCCTCCTGCTCTTGGATGAAGATCTCTTCCGAAAAGACGAGCATGTTGCTGCACGAGTTCTTTCTCAGACAGCCTCATATGAAAAAGTTAATGAAGTTATCGATGGTGAACACACTATAAGCAAAGCGCGAAATCGTTTTTTCCTTCGTCGGCTCAAGGAGGAAATGCTTAGCTGGGACAATCAACCTCTTTTTAAGAACCGGCACACAAAGACAGTCGGATACGATTTGACACCTGAGGAGAAGGTTCTCTATGATGAAGTCACCAGATATGTTCGTTCAAAACGTAAAGAGGCTAAAGTCAAGAGAAACAGGAATGTTGAACTGACATTAATGGTTATGCAACGCAGACTGGCAAGCAGCCTTTATGCTATAACGAAGACACTGGAAAATCGTTTAAATGCCCTTAACAATGTGCTTTCCATCCTCCGAGACTCCAGTCGAACTGCTGTGGAAAAGAGACGATTGCTTAAAATCGAAGAGGATCCAGCCGATCCGCGGGACATTTCTGAGTATGAAGATCTCACAGATGATGAGCGTGAACGCATAGATCGGCGTATCTTTCGCCAGGTACTGACTGATGATCCTGCTAAAGTAGAAGAGGAACGTGGTGAGGTTGAGCAGCTTTTCCATTTGGCTGAAGGTTTGAAACATCATAAAGAGGCAAAATTTACGGAGCTTTTAACGGTACTTGATTCATCTGATGTAATTCGAGCTGATCATGAGAAGCTCTTAATCTTTACAGAACATCGCGATACCTTAGAAAGCCTCACTAAACGCCTTGAAGATAAAGGATACTCGGTCGCAACGATTCATGGTAAAATGGATGTGGACGCTCGAAAGCGTGCTCAACGAGATTTCCGGATTCGAGCAAAGATTATGGTTGCAACGGATGCGGCTGGTGAGGGGATAAATCTTCAGTTCTGTCGTTATCTGATAAACTGGGATATCCCCTGGAATCCAAATCGACTTGAACAGAGGATGGGGCGCATCCATCGATATGGACAACGCGATGATGTGTGGGTTTACAACCTGGTTGCCCAGAATACAAGAGAAGGAAAAGTGATACAAAAGGTTCTCTATAAAATGGACGTAATGAGAGAGCAGATGGGTGAGGATCGGGTTTATGATGTTATTGATGAATGGTTGGAAGATATTCCGCTTGTAAAACTTCTCGAAAAGGCAAT
This sequence comes from Calditrichaeota bacterium AABM5.125.24, assembly GCA_002127415.1. GTDB lineage: Bacteria > Electryoneota > AABM5-125-24 > Hatepunaeales > Hatepunaeaceae > AABM5-125-24. The sequence goes on along the minus strand of MWJR01000238.1, from coordinate 8,626 downwards.
CGATTCTGATGATGGTGCTGAAATCGCTACCGAAACGGAAACAGTTTTAATTGGTGCTACCAGGGAAAAAGCCGACAAGTTGATTGCTTTGCAGAAGAAAAGCTCACTCGCCTCCCGGCTTGATATGAGGGCAGCCAAAGATCTCCGCGATGCATCTGATGAACATAGACTTCAACCCCTTTTCATTCAACGATTCTTTGAACGAGCCTGGACGGCATGTGGAGGCACTATTCGAAAAGATGATCATTCCCCAGTCTGGCATCTTGGTCATACACCCTCCGTTCTCCTCGACTTATCTCGGGATACGAGAACCCCGCTATCTGATCGTTATGACACCCCGTTTGTTTTCGACAAACAATTGGTAAGCGTAACGAGCCAGGTTCGGGTTCCGGAACAAACTAAGCTTATGGGACCGGGACACATTATCTTTGATACTCTGATAAAGTGGGCTATCCGAGAATCCCGTCAAGCATTCGCAATGGGTACCTGTCTTATAGATCCCAATGTAGCGAAGCCACAGCGAATCTGGTTGGTTCGGTCGACTATCGAGGATGGTCGTCGTGAAACCCGTAAAAGACTTGCTCATGAGCGTTTGATGGTTATTGCTGCTGATCACATGGGTTTGCGGATGACTTCACCATCATACATGCTTAATTGTATACCTCTGGATGGTGAGATTTCTGAGCCCGATATCCCGAAGCGAACTATTGAGGATATTCAGGCATGGGCATATGAGGAAGTTACAGAAAAGCAGCTTAAGCATGTTCTAACAAACAGGTCCGAGGAATGTGATCTCAGGCGAGAGTATTTGAATACGGCGTTTACAGACTTAATTTTGGAATTGCAGGACGAGCTCAACGATCTGCAGGAAGCCAGCCTCTATCATGATGATAACGCAGAAGAACGCGAGCGTTTGCAATTACGTATTGAGGAATTGAAAAACCGCAAGGTTGATCGTCTCAAGGAGCTCGATCTGATGATGAGACTGACCGCAAACCTGCCTGATGTGCTGACAGAGACTATTGTGGTCCCTGCACTGGAAACTTCAACGGAACCTGATGATATGACACCTACAAAGGGATTTCCGATGCGTCGGGATGATGAGGTAGAAGCGATTGCTATGGAGGTTGCGATGCAACATGAAAGGTCCCGTGAGTGGCAACCTTTTGACGTTCATAATGATGGCGAGCATTTTGACATCCGTTCGGAATCACCTTCAGGAGATAAAAGGTTCATCGAAGTTAAAGGTCGTGCCCAATCAGGTCCGATTGTATTGACCGGACCGGAACTCGATAAGCTCAGGCAGTTAGCTGACCGTGCCTGGCTTTATATCGTCACCCATTGCAAGAGTGACCAGCCGCGGCTGCGAATAATTCAAGACCCGATTGTTAAGCTTAGTCCGGAAATGCTTTATCGGCAGGTTCAGTTCATTGTTCCAGAAGAAGACTGGGCTGGTCAAGGAGAGCCAGCAACTGCTGATATCAATGCATGATGAATTAATGACATATGCTTTACGCCAATATTTTTTAGCATAAAGGACGTTGAGAAATGGCTGAATTAGATTTCAATCTCGTAGAGAATGCATTAGATTTTTTTTGTGAAGGGATAGAGTATCTCGATGAGAATGAACCTCGAAAGCTTAAATATGCCGTTCTTCATATTGCCAGTGCAGTCGAACTTATATTGAAGGCTCGATTGGAAGAGGAAGGTTGGATTCATATCTTCAAAGACCCCTATAAAGCAGATATTAAGAAATACAAAAGCGGTAATTTCCGGTCAGTTGATTTCCAAGACGTTCTGGAACGTTTAGAGGTTGTCTGCAAGGTTGATCTAAACGTGCATAGGCCGATCTTAGACAAGTTACGGTTGATGCGCAATCGAATTCAGCATTTTGTCTTCTCTGGTGAGACAATTGAGATTACATCAGTCGTTGTTAAAGCCTGGTCATTCTTAATGGATTTTATACATAATGAAATACCAGATAGGCTGGAAGAAGAACAAGTAAAGGTTGATGAAATAATTGGACGCATGGTTAAACACCAAAAGTATTTGGAACATAGACTTGATGAGATTAAAGTTCAACTCAGTGATTACAAAGAGAATGATACACTAATAGTTGGGTGTCCGTTATGCTATGAGGAAACGTTAATAATACCCGGCGGGGAAGATCCTTTTTGTCTTTTGTGTAGATATAAAAATGATCCTTTTCAAGTTGCCGATGACTGGGCAACAGAGTTCATCGGTTATCCACATACTGATCCGAAAGAACGAATGATAGAACCTGTAATAAAAGAGTGCCCCGAATGTACGATGGAAGCAATGATTGAATTTGAAAATGGCGATGTCAGACCACCGGATCCTGCATGGATTTGTTTTTACTGTGGGGCAAGTGGTCCCCCTTTATCAAGATGTCATAAATGCGGCGATGAGTACGTTTGGGAGGAAGATGAATATCTGTGTCCAGATTGCAGACATGGCGTGTTGAAAAATGAATAATGTACCCCGCCTCATCGAAGTCGCCCTGCCCATCCGCGAAATCTCGGCTGAGAGTGTCAGGGATAAATCTTTACGACATGGGCATATTTCAACGTTGCATCTATGGTGGGCGCGGAGACCGTTGCCTGCTTCCCGTGCCGTGGTATTTGCATCGCTTGTGCCCGATCCGGATGATCCGAATTGTCCTGAGGAATTCAAGCAGACGGTCGAGCGAAACCTAAAAACGCATGTATCGTCAAAGCTTAAATATTACGTACGAGGTAGAAATACTATCCAAGATGAGGATCCTTATCGTCCTTATGAAGATATTCCGGATACACTGAGGAACCGTCTGCTTGCGTTCATTGCGAAGTGGTCGCCGGAAGCGCTTGCGTTTGAATCAGGGAAAAGCAGCAGGGCGCCACAACCAAAGGAACTTCTTGACAACCGGTCACTCGTCAAGTGGGAGACATCCGATCCGGAAAATCCACAGGGTCGCGAAATACTTCGGGTAGCTCGTGAACTGGTCAAAGCCGCATACAACGGTGAAACTCCAACAGTACTCGATCCCTTTGCCGGAGGTGGCTCAATTCCGCTCGAAGCCGGACGTCTGGGCTGCCAGGCTATTGCTAACGACTACAATCCGGTTGCATATCTCATCCTTCGCGCTACATGCGAGTTCCCTCAGAAATACGGTAAACCGGGGAAGCGAAAATGCGTTGTTGAAGAGTTTGGGAAACAAGTCGAACGGGAAGTAGAAGTCCCGAATGTGCTTGTCCATGATGTGGAGAAATGGGCGAATTGGATTCTTGAAAAGGCGAGAGAAAAGATCGGACATCTGTATCCACCTGGCAAGGACGGTCGTCTGGTCGTCGGGTATCTCTGGGCACGCACTGCCCCCTGTTCCAATCCCTCCTGCCGCTGTGAAATACCTTTACTTAGCAACCTGATCGTTTGTAATAAGACTAATAAAAAAGTTACGATGACTATGAAGATAAACAAAGCCGAGAAGTCGATTAAATTTGGAATTACTAAGAATGAGGATGTTGCAGAGACCAAAGGGACTATGCAGAATCGGGGGAATGTTAAATGTCCATTTTGTGAACAGATAACACCTGTAGGAGATCTTCGTAAAGCAGGATTATCAGGAAATATGAAAGAACGGATGGTTTGTGTGATTGTTAAGACAGACCACGGAAAAGATTATCGATCAGTTGAAGAGAGAGATCTACAAGCCTTCAAAAAATCAGCACAAATTGAAGTCGAAAAACTAAATGAATTAATTCTTCCTGAGATAACCGATAAGGGATTGAATGACAATATTGGAAACTCTACTGGAATTCGTGTTCATCTTTATGGACATAAAACTTGGGGATCCCTTTTCAACCACCGTCAGCTTGTAGCAATGCAGGCATTTGTTTCATGTTTACAGGATGCACACGAATTAATTCAGAAAGAGATCAGGGCTGATGACTACTTCAAGACAGTAATGATTTATTTGGGATTGTGGATTGATAGAATATCGATGCGTTCAACAACATTTGGTAGATATGATACGGGCAGAGAAACAATGCAATCTCCATTTGATAAGCAAGCCATACCAATGAAGTGGGATTTTGCGGAATCAAATCCATTTACAGATGTCACAGGAGGTTATTCTGGTCAATTGGATTGGATAATAAGATATTTAAAACATGAACAAAATAATCACACACCTTCAAGAGTAATCTGTAACGATGGAGCAACGATAGTAACTGTAAATTCTCTCTCTGATTTGGCAGTTACAGATCCACCATATTTTGATGCGATTTCATATACAGATCTATCTGATTTCTTCTATGTTTGGTTAAAAAGGTCATTATCAGGTTTATTCCCTGAGTTATTTATAACACCCTTAACACCGAAATCGGATGAAGCAACAGCGCTCAAACACAGGCATAATGGAAGTCCTAATAAAGCAGAAAAGCACTATTCTGAAAAACTTGGTAAAATACTACAAAGAACTAAGGAGATGATTCATCAGGATGGCATTATTACGGTGATGTTTGCCCATCAGTCAACTAAAGCTTGGTCTGCATTAATCAATGCTTTATTCGATGCTGGTTTAACTATTAATTCAACTTGGCCTTTAGAAACTGAATTAAAAAATCGATCCGTTGCATTAGATGCTTCAGCATTAGAGACCTCTATCACCGTAACTTGCCGGCAACGTTTAGTAGGTAGTGCGAAATCATTTAGAGACGTAAGAAGAGAAATTGAGAAAGCGGTAAAGGAATCAGTTAGTTTCTTTTGGCAATATGGCTTTCGAGGGGCAGATTTGATCGTCGCCTGCTATGGACCGGCAGTCGGCGTGTTCGGGAAGTATGAACGGGTGGAAAGGGGTGATGGAACTCCGGTGAGCATCCCCGAACTTCTGGAGCTGGTTCGAAAGGCAGCGCGAGATGCCATCGCTGGTGAGTTCAGTGGTGATAATCTTTCAACCCTGTATTACGTCTGGACAAACCTGTACGGTATATCCGAGCAAGCCTGGGACGATGCTCGATTGGTAGTTCAGATCGGAGGCGATGATGAAAGCGCAATGGATGTAGCCCGTGGTCACGGGATCTTCGTCGTGGATGGTTCAAAGTGTCGCCTGGCTCTGCTTGCTGATCGAGTTGATCGACGAGGTCTTGGCGTAGACCAAAATCCGCCACTCATCGACACACTTCACCGCGCGATGCTACTTTGGAAATCGGAAAAGCGGCGCGAGCTTGTTTCTTATCTGACTGATCGCTATCTTCTGGAAGACGGACCCTTCTGGAAGCTGGCTCAATCACTCTTTGAGGTTCTTCCGCGTGACATCGAAGACTGGAAACTCGTCAGCACCCTCCTGTCTGAGCGACAAACCTTGAGAGCCGAAGGCAAGATCACCGCGAGTCCGGAAGCCCAGCGACGGCTGTTTGAAGAGGAAGGATAGGAATAAACATGAATGAACAACTCAAACCCTGGTACGCTATTGCAACACCACATGAAGATATTCGAAAGGGTCGTCTTGATGAAGCCGTGTTTGCAGCGAATATCTGGGCAGTGGTGCAGGGGACAGCGCCCGAGGTCTACCTTGACCCCGAGGAATTCTTTCGCAAGACTTATATGACGGTTGGTCTTGCCACGATACTAAGACGCGTTGCAAATGCGCTTCAGGATGGTGGGGAAAGCGGCGACAGGATTATCAGCCTGCAGACAGCCTTTGGCGGTGGTAAAACTCACACACTGGTCGCACTTTGGCATCTGGCAAAGCACGGCGCACGATTAAAGAATTCACCTCACGCTGAGGAACTCAGGCGTGTCCTGGATGGACGAGTTCCCGAGAAAGAACAGAGCCTGGCTGTATTTACGAATGCGACTTGTGATGTAACCCAGGGTAGAAAGACCCCTGAAGGAATCCACACCCGGACTTTATGGGGAGAGCTGGCTCTACAACTTGGCAAACAAGCGCTGTACGAGAAGGTTCGAGCCAATGATGAGACGCAGCGTGTTCCTCAAGGCATTTTTATCGATGTGTTACGAAAAGCAGCGCCTTGCCTCATCCTTCTTGATGAGCTTGCGGACTATTGTGTTGGGGCTGCTTCGGTTCCAGTCGGAGATACGACACTCGCAGATCAGACGATCTCCTTCATTCAGCAGTTAACCGAAGCGGTTCAACAAGTACCGGGCACTGTAGTGGTCGCTACTCTCCCTGCCAGTAAGTATGAAGTCGCTCAGAGTGAGAAAGGGCAGGAAGCCTTCATCACCCTCGAAAAGCGATTCCAGCGATTAGGATCAGACGTAAAGCCAGTGGCAGATGATGAAATATACGAAGTTGTCAGAGCCCGGCTGTTTGAATCGATTACACCACCGGACGATCCGGACTATCCGAAAAAAGTTGCACAGGTGTATCAAGGAATGTATGCTGCTCATTCCGGTGAAATCCTTAATGAAGCAACAAAGTCCAGTTATCGGGAGCAGATTGAACGAGCCTATCCATTTCATCCGCTCATGATGGACACCTTATATGCGCGGTGGGGGAGTCACCCGGACTTCCAGAGGACACGTGGAGTTCTGAGGCTATTGGCAAGCATCGTGGGAGACCTCTGGCAGCGCCGTAAAGGAAACACGCAAACCCAGCATCTCATTCATCCAAGCCATATCCGCTGGTCAATTGATGCTATGCAGGCGTCACTCACACGTTTATGGGGACCAGCTTATCAGTCGGTGGCTGCTGCAGATGTAATCGGTGAGAAATCAAATGCCGGCGCCTTTGATGATGAACGCGGCGGTGACTATCTCCGTGAGGGGATCGGTCAGGGACTTGCTTCGGCAATTCTTCTTGGCTCCTTCGGCGGTCAAAGTGGACGCAGCGGCTTCAGTGCTAAAGAATTGCAACTCGCCTGCTCTCGATATGGAGTTAATTGGAATTACATCGACGGCGCACTGCTTGAATTAGAGAATCGGAGCTACTATTTACATACAGCAGCAGCCGGAAGTCTTGGGAAGAGATACTGGTTCGGAACCAAACCCACCCTCAATAAACTGATAATTCAATACCGACAGCACAGCGCCAGGGAGAATTTTGCGGAAAATATCCTTGAGGATCTCCGTAGCGAATCCCAGAAAGGATTCCTCTCCGGAGCTACCTGGCGTGTGTTAGTTAATCCTGCTGAGGATCTTCCTGAGCAGAAAGCTCTAACACTTTTAATTCTGACGCCTTCTGTTTCGTGGAACAGCAATGGAGAGGGAACTGATGCGGTACGACAACAAGTCTTAGAAATCAGTAAACGTTGCGGCGGCAAAGACCGTATCTTCAGAAATACCATCTTGTTCCTGGCTGGTACATCCCGTGGATTGAGCCGACTTCGACAGTCACATCGTGAACAAGCTGCTCTGGAAGGTGTGAAGTCCGATTATTGGTCTCAGTTAGACAAGGAGCAACAAGAAGATTTGAGAAAGCGATTGCAAGCTGCTCGACAATCGACTCTTGAATCCCTTGGAGCTGCTTATACGGTGGTGCTTCGAGTTCTGGATCAAGATGTCGATTCCTGTGCACTTCCAGATGCTCGAAGTAGTTTTTCAGAGCACCTTGGTTACGTTTGGACAACATTGGTTGAGGATGAAGAGTGGATATTACGTCGTATTGGTTCGGTTACACTCGAGAAGACGGGATTAATACCCAAGGAAGGTGGAATTCGCCTGAAGGATGCAATTGAAGCTTTTCTTCGCTTCACAGATAAACCAATGATTTCGCGGAAGGAAGCCGTCACAGATGGTCTCATCCAAGCTTGCAACGATGGTCTGATCGGGGTTGGCCGAGGAGGAAGCCCATCGACACTGCAGACGTCTTATTGCAGTCAGCAGGTTAGACTTGATCCGAGTGAAGAAGGGGTTTGGCTAATTCCACCGTTTACTCCTGAATCAACAGAGACTCCTGCAGGTGAAGGTCCTGCAGTTCCTACCGAGGTTGGAACTGGTCAAGGACCAAGTATTCCAGAGACCGGCGAGGATACAGACACCACGACGACAACGGAACGCACAGTGAAACGTTTTACTGTTCGTGGTTCAGTACCTGTTGAGAGCTATGGTGAACTTTTCCGCTGCTTTGTGGGACCAGCCGCCCGGATGAACCTAAAGAAACTTCGGATTGGTGTTCAATTTGAAATGGAGGTTTCCGAAAGCCAAGAGCTCAATCCCAATGACCCGAATCTTAAGGCTATGAAAGAAGCTGCACGGCAGTTGGGTTTGGATTTTGAGCTGGAGTAAATGGTAGGGAAGCGGTCAAAACAATAATAGACTGAAGAATAATTGTCACAGCAGGATTTGGCATTCAATAAATAGGAGATTATCTTATGGGTAAACGAAAAAAATATCACGTAACTCCGACAGACGAGGGTTGGAAAGTCAAGGCTGAAGCCTCATCCCGAGCTTCAAGCACACATAAGACTAAGGCTGAGGCAATAACTCGAGCCAAGGAACTTGCCAAAGCACAAAGGTTAGGCCAGGTTATTATCCATAAAATGGATGGAACCATTCAGACTGAATACACGTATGGCGAAGATCCCTATCCACCTGAAGGTTAATGATTAAATGACAGTGCAAACATTTATTGGAATTTATTTGTTGTGCAAATAATATTTGTAGT
>MWJR01000233.1 GCA_002127415.1 Calditrichaeota bacterium AABM5.125.24 | reverse complement strand
CTCAATGTGATCGACGGAGCCATCAGGACCAAGGATAGCGAGCGTGTGAGGTTGGGAGCCTATGTGGAGCGGCTGCAGCACACTATTCACAATCTGCAGATCTCGCGCGAGAATGCCGTCAAGTCTGAATCGGAGATCCGGGACGCCGACATCGCCGCTGAGATGTCCGATTTCATGCGCGCGCAGATTATGATGCAGACCGGCGTGGCAATGCTGTCACAGGCCAATATGGTTCCGCAGATCGTGGCCGGTCTGGTTGGATAGTAAGATGATTATTATCGTTTAAGCTCGCCGGGGAGCAACCGGGCACTCTCCGGACTTAAAAAGGATTCCTCCGCAGGAATTGAAAACGCCGAAGTTGGGTACTCCGGCGTTTTCTTTTTGTGGATATTTACCAAGTAGTGATGTTGTAGTCGCGGTTAGGAACAACCACGACTACGATCAATGTTTTGTTAATACTCTCACTTTTTTATCGAATACAACTGTAAACTGCATCCCCAAATACCTGTCAGGTGTCAGTGTCCAGGAGATAAAATCTGAATGCTGACCGCTGACAGCTAAGAGCTTTTAGCCGGCCGGGCGTCGAGCCTACGGTTTAGCAGTTGCACAGCCGGGTCTGTCTCGGATGTGGTCCCGGTGACAGGTCGCTCAGGCACCTCCCCGACTTCCAGCTCGAGCTTCACCTCTCCTATCAGAGCGGACAACTCCCTGTGAAGAGCCTGACGGCAGGTGTGGGCAGCATCGTAATGGGAACGGCTGGCAAAGTGCAGCTTCAGCTTACCGTTTTCGTAGGCCACCGGGAACCCGCCGTGTTTGATCATCCGTCCGCTCGAGTTCTGTTCCAGAGATATCCGATCACACAGCTCATCCCAGGCTGTCTGTGCCACCATCAAGTGGTCTGAGTGCTCGGCGGGGCTCGGCGCTTCCACCGAGCCCTTCACCTCGGCTGGACTGGAGGATGTCGGCGTTGACGGTCTTCCGGTTGTTCCAGGCGGGAGCGGCTTCAGGGAGGTTTGCTTCCCGGCAGTGAGACGCGGTTTCTCTGTTCCGCTGCGATCGGGTGAGGAGATCCTCGACGGTGTTGAGCCTGTCTTGCCCTCGATCTGTTTCAACAGATCAGCCAGATCGACGCTGCGGTCGAAGGTTGCGAACTTGAGTAGCAGGAGCTGCACCCTTCCGCGGGGGTCGAAGTTGCGGCGGATATCGACCTCGGCCGTTGAGCAATATTGAAGCAGACGTATCAGGTCCCCTTCGCCGAGCTGCTCGGCTGTGCGTGAGAACTGTTCCCGAGCCTCTTCGGGCAGGTCTATGTTGTTCGGGCCCACAGCCTTGGTCTGCAGTATCTGCACCAGGTGGGCTTGGAGCCCGGCGATATAGTCCTGGGGGTCTATCCCTGAGGAAGCCAGCTCCTGGTCGAGCTTGAAGGCTTCATCCGATGCGCCGGAGTTGGCCAGATCGACTGCTCTGAAGAAGAGGTCAAGCCGCACATCGCCGATCACCTCGATGGTTTCCTTCCGCGTCACCTTCCCACCGGCGTAAGCGATTATCTGGTCGAGCAGGCTCAGGGAGTCTCGGATCGAACCGTCGGCCTTTCGAGCGATGAGGTCGAAAGCCTCCGGTTCATATTCTATTTCCTCTTTGGTGCATATCTTTTCCAGATGGTCGCGGATTTCAGGGGCGGGCACACGTCTGAAGTCGAAGCGCTGGCAGCGCGAGAGTATCGTGGCCGGGACCTTCTGAGGAGCGGTGGTGGCCAGGCAGAAGTAGGCGTGTTCAGGGGGCTCTTCGAGGGTCTTGAGCAGGGCGTTGAACGCCTCCTGCGTCAGCATATGGACTTCGTCGATTATGTAGACCTTCGACCGACCCTCAATAGGTGCGTAGCGGACACTGTCGCGGAGCTGGCGGATCTCGTCGATGCCGCGGTTTGAGGCGGCGTCGATCTCGATCACGTCGATGAAGTGCCCTTCGCTGATGGCTCTGCAGGGAGCGCAATCTCCACAGGGCTCTCCATCTTTCAGGCTCGAGCAGTTGATGGCGCGGGCCACCAGCCTTGCGGTTGTGGTTTTACCCACGCCGCGCAGGCCGCTGAAGAGGTAGGCGTGAGCCACCCGTCCCTGGCGGAGCCCGTTCAGAAGGGTGCGAACTACGTGCGGCTGGCCGACCAGATCGGCGAATCGATCCGGACGCCAGCGTCGAGCGAGAACGAGGTAGGACATAAGTTCAGATCGCTGTTCAATAATGGAAGTTGTATAACCAGGCAATACTGGCGAACTCAAACAGGAATAGCCCGCCGATTATCACAATGAAAAGGCTGTTTGCAAGTTTAATCGAACGAATCTCATCCAGGAGCGCCTTCAGACCTAGCGACAGAAGGACAGCGATGAGCGGGAGAACCGGGAACATATACCTCCCCTGTGACTGGGGGTATCTCAGGTTCCAATATAAAACCCCCGCGAAACAGAACAATACCAGCAGCCCGGCAAACAGAACTTTTGCATCCTGCCATTTCCGGGTTTTAAGATGGCGGAAAAGCCCGTAGATTGCGGCAATGCTCAGCGCCAGGGGGAAAAGATAGGCACCTATCGGCAACCTGGCGTTCATCCAGCAGAAGGTTGCAAAGAAGGATATGAAAATATGCGGCAACATCGGGAACCAGAATTCCGGTCCCAGTGGTGACCGAATAGCTCCGGTGGATATATTTGCCAGCAACTCGATATTGGTGCCGAAGAGATCGTTATAGATCAACCAGTTCCGTAAGTAATACCAGCTTCCGATAGCCAGGGTAAGCAGTAGCATGAGCAGGATGTTCTTGGTCAGATCCCTTGAGGAGAACCCGCTTCTTAGTGGCGAAATAGATCATCAGAACCGCCAGTTCCGGAAGCATGATCAACGCAAATTTCTTGGTCGCAAGTCCGATCCCCAGGAATAAACCGGTAAGAAGGTAACAGCTGCGGCGATCAGGGTCCTTTAATAGTCTTAACAGGCAGTATATGACCAGCGTGGTGAGCAGATTAGCCAGGCTGTCGTTATTGACGATGGCTGAGGTGAAACCGAATTGGGGAAGTGTGGCTACAAATACGACCGGGAAGAGCTGCCATCGGGGATCATCGGTATAAAGTTTAGCTATCTTGAAGATGAAAATCAGATTAATTAGAGCCGTTAACACCGATAGCAGCCTCAGGACATAAAAGCTTATCTTATCCTGAATATCGTCGAAGAAGGACCCGGAGCTATGATCAAAGAGAGGGACATCGGGTCTTTCACCACCGAATTGCGCCGCTTGCCGGTTGGGAATCGGGTTTGTATCGATACGGTGATCACGATTTAGGGCTCTGACCAGCGCTGCGGTAAGGATGTAATATAAGGGTGGTTGCACCCCCTCACCGACTACGGTCTTCTCAGGAACGAGCTGATTGGGCAGCGCAAGATTGATGGCGACGTAATTTACATACTCCAGGTGCGAGGGCTCGTCAGGCGCTTCAAAAGTGGGCACCATCACCGCCAGAAGCCCGGCGGTCAGGGTGAAGTAGACCAGAATCCATTTCGTAGGGGGTTGTGGCATTGAGCGAACTTGTGATTAGGGGTGAAAGGTGGCGGCTCGAGGCCTGCTGTGCAGGCCTCGAGCCGCAAATCCGGCTGTGCCCCACCTTCGATCGCCTCTGCACCCGAACCGACGTCCGACCGGCGACTGATGCCCGGCACCCCCGCGGCACCCGGCCGCTGCGCTTACCGCTGCTACCTTCCGGTCCTGACGGGGTTGGGCGCGCGCCCGCTGCGCGGGACCAGACCTTTAGCGCCGCCGCACCGAAGCCGATTGGGGAGAGGGAAGACCTCTGGGTGGGTCTTCAACCCCGCTATAGCGGATTGCGGGTTACAGGGCACCGCTAACTCCCCGTTTAGCACAGCCGAAACTCAAATGCAATTGTCGACTGTCAATTGACAATTGCTCCATCCGTGGAGCTGAGCGGGCTCGAACCGCCGACCTGTACGTTGCGAACGTACCGCTCTCCCAGCTGAGCTACAGCCCCGTGTGTTGAACACCTGTCACTTAGTAGGATGGGTGAAGTGAAACGAACCCATCATTTTATGTATCCTTAAAGTGGGTTTCGTTACGCTTCACTCACACTACTTCCGTCAAATATTTTCTGCCACAAGTAATAAGTGTGGCAGCACAACTGAATGATATATGAATATAAGATAAAAAAGGGCCGCACTCAACAGTCGAGGGCGGCCCATCGGCCTCAATTTGATGTCATCGCGGGCAGTCCGCCATCTGGCGGACTGCCCCGCATTCTATCGCACATTACGGTTTGGGCGCTTCCTTGCTGCCGGCTTCAATGGATGGAGCTTCTGGAGGAACCTCCCTACCGGCCTCAATAGATGGAGCTTCGGGTGAAATCTCTTCTTCCTTCTTCTGTTGCTTGCGGAAGATGCTGCGGGCTATCAGCATACCGACACCGATCAGCATCGGGAGGAATCCCCAGGCCCAATCTTGGTCCGCATCGCCGCTGAGAGCCATGCCGATGATCATTGCGATACCCAGTGCAATCAGCACTAATGGCCAGACGTAGGGGTTCTTGACCCTGGTGGGTGCCATCGGTATTTCAGCCCCCTTCTCGATGGCCAGCATCCGCTCCTCGTGCTCCATCTGGTTGCGCTTGATCCATCCTTTAACACCGAAGTAGACCATTACAACGATGGCGGCGAAAAAGCCAATGGAGATGAGAATTCCCGTGAGCATTCCCATTATTTCTACTTTCACGGCTTCCTCCTTTAATGATTGATTTTATTGTATTTAGTCTGATTTAAGGTAACTGCCTCGATACTGATATATTGCATATAGAGGCACTTGTGGATTGCTCGCAATCCTAACGTCGGGGCGACCTTACCAGCCCGCTCTTAAAACCTCTGCTGATCCTTGCACTGGCCCGGAGGTGGCCGAAGCGGCCGTAGGTCCAGGCGTCGCGCAGGTTGAGATACCTGCAGCCCGTTTCGAGGGCGTTGTGACGGCCGTTATCATCTGCGACTGACTTGCCGTCTATCTGGTTCAATGTTGCCGATGCCATTGTCTCCTCATTATATTGGTCGGGGTGGTTTTCCCGGTTTCGCTCATATAGACCCCGCGGCGATATGAAATGTTACAGCCTTGGTGGTGATGGATGAGATTTCTTCATACCTGCTGATTTCACAGACACGCCAGAGGAGGCTGCCATCGGCAGAATTTCCATGGTATCTGCAACATCTTGCCAGGTGGTCGGGTCTATATCAATGGAAGGAACCAGTCACGGTAAATGGGCACCTTCAACGAAACTGAATTCTTAAGGGACTATAGGAAAAATCCCGACCGCGCCTTCCGTCAGTTGATGGACGGCTTCCGGGATCGGGTTCATCTGTTCTGTTTAAGGGCCGCGCCCAATCGGGATGATGCCGAGGACCTTGCCCAAGAGGTCTTCATCCGGGTCTGGAAGGGTCTGGGTCGATTCCGCGGGGATAGCAGCCTCGCCACCTGGATCTACCGCATCGCCTGGAATGTGTGTGCCTCATATCTGGAGAAGAAGGGGCGCAGCCCCGAGCTGACCACTTATATGGAGGAAGGGGAAGAGGACACCGAGCCCCGTTTAGTCGCATCAAGTGTCGATGCCGGGATGAAACAGTTTGAAGACCGGCAGTTCTTGGAATATCTGTTTGAATCGCTCCCTGAGGCACATAAATTGGTCTTAACATTGTATTATATGCAGGAGCTTACCTACGAGGAGATTGCTGCGGTCACGGACTGGCCGATGGGGACGGTGAAGGCCAACCTGCACCGGGCCAAGGCTAAGCTCAGAACCGCAGCGATGGAGGAGTTAGAACCTGCAGATTAAGGATAGATCAATGTTAGAACGTATCGACTGCCAAGCGGCACGTGAATTAATGGATCGCCGTGACCCGTTTTCGGGCGAGGAGGGGGGCCGCCTCAAGGCTCACCTGGAGTCCTGCCCGGCATGCGCCGCCGAGGCCCGGATGGAGGAGCGGTTGCGCAGCATTATCGTTCCGGCTGAGCTTCCCTCACCATCGCCCGGGTTCGAGCTCTCACTCAAGGCCCGGCTTGGGATCGGCCTGGAGCCGCGCACCGACCCAATCGCCAGATGGGGATGGGCTGCGGCAATACTGACGCTGGCGGTGTTGGTCCTGCCTTATGTTACCAGGATTACCGAGGCGGCTCTGCGGGTTGTGAGCGATCTTATAACCGGCCTGGCAGAGGTTTTCGGCAGGGCAGGTTCCAATGCAGAACCGATCATCGGACAGCTTTCACAGCTGTCGAGTCCCGAGAATGTTATGATGTTGAACCTGGTGCTGGGGGCTATAGTGCTGTTGGGGGGGATAGTCGCAGTGGGGATCGCCGAACGGAGGTAATCTGCTCCTTCGGATAGCAACTGGAATCTATCAACCTATCTTAAAATGCCTGTAGAATGTCTGCACAGTTGGGATTTCAGGATTATAATTCCAGCGGAAATCTGAATCCAATACTGGCCTGGATTCCCGCCTTCGCGGGTGTCCGAGAACTGAGATTTCCCGCTGGCAGACGCCATCGTCTGCCAGTTAAGTCATTGTTTTTCCGCCACACGAGGGCGTGTGACGGCGGGCATATTGGTGTTCTCGGACAGACTGCTTCGCGGGAATGACATTTTAATATAGGTTCTCGCGTTCAACTACGCATCACTTCTCAACCTCTTCTTCAACGTCTGCTTCCCCCTGAAAATCAGCGATTCCGCCGACTTGAGGCTGACCACCAACGCCCCTGCCACCTCCGCAACGGGGAGGTTCTCCCTATACCTCAGGTGTAGCGCGGCTCTCTGTCTGGGGGGAAGTCGGTTGAATTCACGCATGAAACGTCGCGCCTCCTCGTTCCGGATGAGTCCGGCGTCGGGTGCCTCAGCCGGGTATATGGATGAGATGTCGTCCGGCGCGTAATCGGCCAGGGACAGAAAGGACTTCAGCTTCAGCGTCCGCAGCCGGTTCAGCGCCCGGTTCGTCGTCACACGGTAGAGCCAGGTTGTGAACCGTGCCTCCGGTTTCCAGGCGCGGGGGTTTTCCCACAGCCTGATGAAGACCTCCTGTGCCACGTCGCGGGCCTCCTCCCGGTTCCCGATTACCCGCATCGCCAGGTTGAACACGAGGTCTTCCCAGCGCAGAACTATCGCCTCGAAAGCCGCTTCATCCCCCTCTCGAACCCGTGACATAAGCTCGGAGTCACCGGGGGAGGGTGGGGGTGCACCTCCCTGATTTTCGACCGATTTACCCATCGATTTGAAGATAAGCGTTACTGGCGGTGTAATCAACTTTTATAAAGGGGTCATAGGTATTAAATTTTCTGGTCAACTTCATATTGAAGGCTGCACCTTTCAAACTGTCCGAGAAGGTCGAAATCGCAAGTTGCGCTTCGCGCGGATTACAAAGAACACCGCTTGCTGTGTCAAGCGATAGTGATTGCTGGAATTATTAGATGAAACCCGGCCAGTCCGGCAACCGCCGGATCCGGGCCACCCATAAGTTCAGGATGACATTGGGTTTGTCTTCCACAGAATTCTTATGAACTAAAGGAGGAGGATGGCCGTTCCCCGAGAAAACTGGTCGTCTCGCACGGGATTTATCCTGGCGGCTGTAGGCTCCGCCATCGGTCTGGGCAACGTGTGGCGGTTTCCGTATATCTGCTACCAGAACGGAGGCGGAGCCTTTCTGATTCCCTATTTCTTCGCCCTGTTCACCTGCGGGTTTCCCCTCTTAATGGTGGAGTTTGCGATGGGGAAACGGGCCCGTGGCGGCGCTCCCCAGGCGTTCCAGGCCATCCGCCCCTTTATGTCCTGGGCCGGGTGGCTGGCCTGCCTGTGCGCCTTCATCATCGTGACCTACTACTGCTCGATTATGGCCTGGTCGTGGGACTATATCTGGTATTCGGTGAAGCTTGCCTGGGGTGCGGATGCGGACGGCTTCTTCAAGGGACAGGTGCTCAACCTTACCTCCGGCCCCGGTGTCCTGGGGGGTGTTCAGGTGCCGATACTGATCGGGATCGTGCTGACCTGGGCTGCGATACTGGCCATACTGTGGAAGGGGATAGGTTCAGTGGCCAAAGTGGTGATGCTGACGGTGCCGCTGCCGGTGCTGTGCCTGGTGATCCTGGCCATCCGGGGTCTGACCCTGCCCGGCGCGGTGGACGGGGTGACCTACTACCTTCAGCCTGATTTCCGGAAGCTGGCCGACCCCCGGGTCTGGCTGGCGGCCTACGGGCAGATACTGTTCTCGCTGTCGCTGGGCCAGGCGGTGCTGCTTGCCTATGCCAGCTACCTCCCCAAAGACGCCGACATCGCAAACAATGCCTTTATGACCGGCTTCGCCAACTGCGGGTTCAGCTTCTTCGCCGGGTTTGCGGTCTTCTCGGCTCTGGGGTTTCTGGCCTACCAGGTGGGGGTGCCGGTTCAGGATGTGGTTAAGTCGGGGCCCGACCTTGCCTTCATCACCTATCCCACCATCATCTCACAACTGCCGTTCTGGGCACCGTTCTTCGGGGCAGTGTTCTTCCTTATGCTCCTGACCCTGGGGATCGACTCGGCCTTCGCCCTGGTGGAGGGATTCGCCACCCCGTTGAAAGATGCCACCGGCGTCAGGCATATCAAGGTCGTGGTCTGGCTGTGCATCATCGGGCTGGCGGTCGGGATTATCTACGTCACCCGTGGCGGTTATCACTGGCTGGATATCGTCGATCACTACATATCCGACTACGGTCTGGTGACCATCGCCCTGGCGGAATGCGTGACAGTGGGGTGGATCTTCGGTTCGGGGAGGTTCCGCAGGGAGATCAACGAAATATCGGAGATTGCCATCGGGAGGTGGTGGGATGTCTGTATCGTGGTTGTGACCCCGCTGGTGCTGGGTTATATTCTGATCTCATCCCTTGTCAAGGGGATACTGGAGCCATATGGCGGGTATCCAGCCTGGGCTAACTGGGTCGGAGGATGGGGGATGATGATTGTGGCAATCCTGATCGCCGTGTTTCTGGCCAGCAGATATAACAGGAAGGAGGTCGGATAATGCCACTCTCAGCCTGGCTTATGTTGATCTTCGGGTGTGTTGTTCTATATGGGGGGTTCATCTGGTGTCTGCTGATTGCCGGACGAAAGAGGCGGTCCAGCGGGCAGCTTAAATCTACAGTTTAAGGGTGTCAGGTCGGGTATTGGTGTCAGGTGAGGGCACCTGACACCACGACTCCGTAATAGTTATTCAGGAGGAGAAATGGTCAGCCGACGTGCCAGGGAGATAGGTTCCTTTCTGGCGATGGAGCTGCTGGATAAGGCTCGGCAGCTTGAGGCTGCGGGTCGCGACATCGTCCATATGGAGCTGGGCGAACCGGATCGACCACCGCCGCCTGAGGTCGTTGATGCCGCCTACAGGGCCCTGGAGGAGGGCTATTCGACCTACACCCCTACCCAGGGGATTGCGGAGCTGCGCGAGGCCATCGCCCGGTTTTACCGGCGTGCTTACGGGGTTTCGGTGAGCCCAGGTCGGATAATTGTGACGATGGGCGTGTCGCCGGCTCTGTTCCTGGTGTTCGGAGCACTGCTCGAACCCGGTGATGAGGTGCTGCTACACGAGCCTTACTATCCGCCGTATCCCCAATGCATCAGGTTTATGGGCGGCAGGGTCAGGTGCGTGAAGCTCGATCCCGGCGCCGGCTTCCCCATTGATGTCGAGCGGCTGCTGACCGAGGTGAACGCTGATACCAGGGTCATCCTGGTCAATTCGCCTTCAAATCCGACCGGAATGATGGCCGACCGTGAAACCTTGAAGGCAGTGGTTGATGCCGGGAAGATGATGGTATCCGATGAGATATATCATCGTATAACTTACGGGACCAAGGCTGCCTCGATGCTGGAGTTCACCGACGATTGCTTTGTTCTGAACGGCTTTTCCAAGGTTTACGGGATGACGGGATGGAGGCTGGGTTGGAT
>MWJR01000195.1 GCA_002127415.1 Calditrichaeota bacterium AABM5.125.24 | reverse complement strand
CGGTAAACCAGCCGACAGTGTCAGGCAGGATCAACGGCATTGGAGCCTCATCGTCCTAATCTGATTCAGCATCTTCGGCCTGGTTTGATTCATTATCCGGTTCCGACTCAGGGCGGCTCCAGTCAGGAACGATGGCGGCCCGAACCACATCGAGCTGTTCTTCCAGACGGCCATCGAGTTGACCGGCGTCGGTCTCAACCACCACCCCCCCGCGTGGAACGGATGATCGCTCCACAATCTCGATCTCCTTTACCCCCTCGGCAGAGGAGAGCAGATCACCGTGAACGGCGCGGACGACCCGGGCATCTTCAGGATTGATTGCCACCCTGACCCTGATCTGTTCCTTGACCATACTGATGCACCGTCTGGCCATCTCGGCTGCCAGATCGCTATGAATGTCCGCTACTTCTCCCACCACCTTACTGGCTATGGCAATAGCCAGTCTGGCGACACCTTCCCGGCAGTCATCCCATACCGCCCTGGCGCCGCTCTCGATCTCGCCTAATAGCTGCCTGATGAGGGCTAAGGCTTCATCGACCTCGGCGCGGTGCTCCTCTGTGGACCTGGCATATCCCGCCTCAGCACCTCGCTTATATGCCTCGTCGGCCCGTGCCTTTGTTTCCCGCTCGATCTCAGCCTTCAGCTCCTGCTTCACCAGGCTCAGCTCACTCGTCAGCCGCTCAATCTCAGCCTCCAGGGTTCCGGGCAGTAAATCCGTTATAACCCCAACCATCTCACTCTCGGCGGGATCGGAACGGTATGATCCCCGTTCGATACGCGATGAATTTACGGAAGGATTCATCACACCATCTGATCCTCTTCGGTTCCGGTGGCGACGTATATCTCCCCCT
Organism: Calditrichaeota bacterium AABM5.125.24; assembly: GCA_002127415.1. GTDB lineage: Bacteria > Electryoneota > AABM5-125-24 > Hatepunaeales > Hatepunaeaceae > AABM5-125-24. Next base: position 9,136 of record MWJR01000195.1, on the reverse strand, counting down.
CCTCCTCCAGGCGGCGGATGACATCGATGATATGCTGCTGCACGGTCTCAACCTCGCGCAGCCGCACCGGTCCCATATATTCCAGCTCTTCCCTGATCATATCCGCTGCACGGGAGGACATATTCGAGAGAATCTTCTCTTTCAGCTCCGTGCTGCAGGCCTTCAACGCCATGGCAAGCTCTTTGTTGTCAACCTCTTTAAGGACCTTCTGGATGGAGCGGTCGTCGAGTTTAATCATATCCTCGAACACGAACATAAGGTTCTTTATCTCGGATGCCAGCTCCGGGTCCTCCCTTGAGATGCCTGTCAGGACGTTCTTCTCGAAGCGCTGCCCCACCATATTCAGTATCTCGGCGGCTGACTTGACCCCCCCCAACTGGGAAGAGGACTGCGCCAGGTCAATGTGGTCCTCGAGCACCTTCTCCACTGCCTTCAGGGTATCGGGGGTTACCCGTTCCATCCGGGCGATCCGGTGCATCACGTCCACCTGAGTGCTGGGCGATAGCTCGGCCAGCACGTTGGCCGCCTGGATAGGGGTAAGCTGCGAGAGCACCAGGGCGATGGTCTGGGGATGCTCCTTCTGGAGGAATGCCATCAGCTGGTTGAGGTCCACATCCTCCAGGATGTTGAACCCTTTGACCTCCAGGGTCATCTGCACCCGGCGGATGATATCGATCGCCTTGGACTCACCCAGGGCGGCTTCCAGGACCTCCTGAGCGTAGCCCAGTCCGCCCGCCGCGATATACTGCTGGGCCAGGATCATATGGTGAAACTCGTCGTTCACCTCCCGCAGCTCGGATGATGAGACGTTCTCGAGCCGGGCGATCTCAGCCGACAGCTTTTCGATGTCCTCTTCAGAGAGTTGCCTATAGATCTGTGCGGCGGCCTGTGATCCGATCGAGATCATAAAGATGGCCGCCTTCCTCAGATTGGTTAAGCGAACAGAGGAAACGGTCTTTGCCATTTATACTACCAGATAGGTTTTTCTTAGACACCGGAACCGGGATTCACATTTCGACCAGCCACGATTTGACCAGTCTGGCCACGGTCTCAGGCTTATCCTGGGCGAATTTGGTCACCTGCTCGAGCAACAAGGCATCACTGCGCGCTTCCGGAGTCAACTCAGTGCCGAGCCCAGCGGCAGGGGGTAGTGCTGCACCGGGGGCTTCACCAGGGGCAAGTTGAGGCTGTGGGGCCAGACGCCCGGTGGCCGCCTGGGCCCGACGGAGGAAGCTGCGAACAATAAGCAGCAGAAGGACTATGGCTATCAGGGTGACCGCCTTCTGACCGTATCGGAACACCAGGTCCCAGCGGTCGCCAGTGACCAGCTCCCCCTCCTCGATCAGCCCGACCTCCTGGAACGGCACCGAAACGACACTGATCTCGTCCCCTCTTTCGGGGGTAAAACCCAGCGCTGACTTGATAGTTCCAGCCACCTCGTCCAGTTCCATAGAGGATAGCGGGATGAACTCGCGAACCTCCTTGTTGCTCTGGGGATCTACGGCTGTCTCGTAGCTGCCGTCCACCATAGCCGCAATGGTCATCCGCCTGATGGAGCCAACCGGATTGACCATATGTTCACGGGTCAGATTGAGCTCGTAGTTGGTGATGGTATTCTCGCTGCGAGTGGAGGATGTGTCGCTGCCGACGGCGGAAGAAGAGACAACCTCCTCGGAACGAACAGCGGGGTTGTCGGCGTCATAGAACTCGCGTGTCTGTTCGCGCTGCTGGAAGTCGAGGTCAGCGGTGACCTGGATGGCTGAGCGGCCCGGCCCGAACCGCTTGTCGAGCAGCGCCTGCCCTTTGTTGACCAGGTTGGCTTCGACCTGCTTCTGTATATTGATCTGCGTGGCCGTCAACCGCATTACCTGATCGACCTCGGTCCGTTCAGAGAGGAGGTAGCCGCGCGAGTCGACCATCGTCACGTTACCCGGGGCCAATCCTTCGACGGCCGATGAAACCAGGAAGGTTACCCCCTCGACCTGGACACCGGACAGCCGATGACCATGGCGCAATCTGAGCGTGACTGAGGCCATCGGTTCCTTCTGGTTCTCCCGGAACAGGCTCTCCTCAGGGATGACCAGATGAACCCGCACCGCCTCGACCGGTTCAAGCTGAAGAATGGTGCGGGCCAGCTCCCCCTCCAGCCCCCGACGGTAATTAAGCCTCTGCACGAAGTCGGTCACACCGAGGGAGGGTTTATCGAACAGCTCCCAGCCGGTGCCGCGTTCACGCGGAAGCTCCTTGCCGGCCAGTCTAAGTCTCAGTTCATAAACCTTTGAAGCGGGCACCAGGATCCGTCGACCTTCCTGCTCAAGTCGGTAGGGAATATGCTCATCAGTGAGCTGCTCGACGATCGCACCCGAATCTTCAAGCGACAGGTCCGAATAGAGCGCCTGGTATTCCTGTCGGAACGCCCACATAAGCAGCGCTACGGAAGCAGCAGCTATTATTAGGAACATCGCCACCAGGGAGACGCGACGCCCCGGCGATAAACCCTTAAAGATGATGCCGATGTGATCGAAGACCTGTTGGAACAGTTTAAGCATGGGCTGTTACTCGTAAGATTTAACCAACTGACCGCACATTAGTCCGGCGGAAAAGCGATGAGGACGGATTACACCTGCATCTTCATCACTTCTCGATACGCCTCCACCATCTTGTTGCGCAGCTCCATCAGCAGGCGGAAGCTGGTCTGGGCTTCCTCCATGGCGATCATCACCTGGTGAACATCCTCCAGCTCGCCGGTGATCAGCTTTTCGGTGGTCTGCTCGGCTGTCTTGTGCATCCTGTCGACGTCCTTGACCAGGTCGCCGATGACCTCGTTGAACGAGGGCCGACCATCCGGCCGGGACCCTGTCGGACGTTCGGCAGGTCTTAATCCGTCCGGTAGACCGGTTATCCGTTTAATCTCTTCAGCCATAGTTGATAGTAAGGTTATCTATGATTTGGAAACTGCCGTAGTGTCATTGATTAATTGCGATGGCATAGTTCGTTATCAGATAACAGTTTGTTGAAGAGGTGTAGTCGGGTTTGTCTCAGCCCCGACTGTGTCGCTGTTGAGGACAACCGCGACTACTCCATCTCAATTATTTCTGGACATTGCGGAAACCACCGCAATGTATATTATAATCACAAACTGGCGATTTTGCCAGCCTTTAAGTGCTATCTGCTCAAAAAGTTCAGGCCGATTTTCAGACCCGAATATCTATCCTCCGTCCGAGATGCGGGGGGCTGGACGACGGCTTTGACTGCGGCGTATTTTTAACCTTAAGGTAGCTCTTCTGCGCCCGCCTGATTGCCAGCGAGAGCTGCGCCTCGAGCGCTGCGCGTCTGATGGTGGCGGGCAGCTGAGCTGCCTGACCGGGCGGTCCTACTTCACCTGCCATATCAGATCTCCAGGGCTTTGAGAGCCATACTCTTGGTGGCTTTGATGGCCGTCACGTTGGCCTCGTAGGCGCGCGAGGCGGAGATCATATCCACCATCTCGGCTATGATGTTGATCTTGGGCAGCTCAACGTAGCCGTATTCGTCGGCGTCGGGATGATTTGGATCGTAGACCAGCTCCGGCAGGGACTGATCGCGCAGTATTTCAGATATAACCGCCGAGTAGCGTCGCCTGAACAGGGGGTCCTGGAGGGGACGGATGTGCCCGATCCGGGTGGCTGCTACTACCAGCTTCTCACGCGCGAGCGCGTTCTGGAAAGTGGCCACCCTGTTCTTCTCAGAGAAGCGAACAATCTTGCGCCGGTAGGGGCCGCCTTCGTCAGTTCTGGTGGTGTTGGTGTTGGCCAGGTTCTCAGCGATGGCGTCCATCCGCCGTCGCTGAGCGGCCAGTCCGGTGGCGCTTATCTCCAGCGCCGCAAAAAGTCCGTTTATCTTCTCCATCACTTAAACCTATATGTCGTTACAATAGGGAGCTTCGCCAACTGACCCGTAACTCTAAATATCATTTAAGGGTCAGTATCCGCGAATGCTGGTCTTTAACAGCTCGAAATAGAGCCTGCTCAGTTGACTGGCGAAGTTGAACTGCAGTTGATTCCGGGCCATATCGGTCATTTCGCGGTCGATGTCCACATTGTTGAGGTCGTTCACATCGGATGGCCTCTGATCGAAAGTCACCTCCGGCGTCACCTTTTCCGGATTCATACCGCCTCGGCCCAAATGCAGAGGGTCAGTTCGTCTCAGACCATATCTCTTTCTGGTCGCCTGCAGCTCCTCTTCGAACTCCACCTGCTTGCGCCGATATCCGGGCGTCTCAGTGTTGACCACATTGTCGGAGATCACCCGGTGCCTCAGGGCGTAGGCGTCGAGCCCCTTGGCCAGCAGGGGTATCCTGGTTGCCTCGAACAGCATCTGTTTCAGCATATCGCTTCCCTGGTGATGTAATCACCTGTGATGAAGCAATAGGTGTGCCAGCGCGCGGACTGCCTTTATCTCTGAATAATCAAGGGATTAGGTGATAGGCGGGGCGGCAAAAACTGCCATCAGGTCAGATCTCTTCGCCGGCGCGACGGTATTCGTTCAGCTTGTTGCGGAGGGTGCGAATGGAGATGCCGAGCATCCGGGCGGTCTGAGCCCGGTGTTCGTTCTGGAGGCGAAGGGTCTGAAGAATGTGCTGTTTTTCCAGCTCGGCCAGGGACAGCACTCGCCCTTCGGAAGGCTCGATTGCGGTGATGGAAGGCTGCTCTGTCGCCGGCGGGGCCTGTTCTGTTATGAAGAAATCCGACAGCTCAAGTTTATCTCCGCGGCACATCACCACCGCCCGCTCGATGGCGTTTTCGAGCTCACGGACATTGCCGGGCCAGGGGGCGTTGACGAGGTAGCGCATTGCCTGGTCGGAGATCCGCTCGATCTCCCTTCCGTGCATCCGGGTGTATCGGCGCAGGAAATGATAGGCCAGCACCGGAATGTCATCCCGGCGCTCACAGAGCAGTGGGATTTTGATCGGGATGACGTTAAGGCGGTAGAAGAGGTCCTGCCGGAAGCGGTCCTCGGCGACGGCTTTCTCGAGGTCAATATTGGAGGTGGCAACGAGGCGGAAATCGGCCTTGACGGTCTCCGTCGATCCAACCCGTTGAAACTCGTGCTCCTGCAGGATTCGCAGCAGCTTGGCCTGCAGGCCCAGCGGCAGCTCTCCTATTTCGTCCAGCAGCATTGTCCCACCGTGAGCCGCCGCGAACTTGCCCTGTGTGGTTCTGATGGCGCCGGTGAAGGCCCCCCTCTCGTGGCCGAACAGCTCACTTTCAATCAGCCCTTCCGGCATAGCGGCGCAGTTGACCTTGATGAAAGGTCCCTTGGCGCGGGGGCTGTTGTAATGGATGGCCCTGGCCACCAGCTCCTTGCCGGTGCCGCTGGCGCCCTGCACCAGTATTGTGGCCTGGGTCGGGGCCACGGTGTCCAGCAGCTCAAAGATGCGCTGCATCCTGGGGCCCGGTCCCACCAGTCGGTCGAAGCGGTAGCGTTCGGTCAGCTCACCACGCAATTGCTGGTTCTCAACCAGCAGAATCCGGTGCTGCATAGCCCTGTTCAGCACTATGTCGAGCTGCTTAAGATCGGTGACCGGCTTGGTGAGGTAATCGAAGGCACCGGTGCGCATCGCCTCCACCGCGTTCTCAATGGTGGCGTAGGCCGTCAGCATAATGACCGGCATGGTGGGGTGGAAACCGATGATATGGCGCAGCAGCTCCATCCCGTCCATATTGGGCATTCGGACGTCCGTGATAACCATATCGGCCGGGGTGGTTTCCAGCAGGTCGCGCGCCTCGACCCCGTCCGAGCAGGTCAGGGTCTTGATAGCACGCCGGGCCAGCGCCTCGACGAAGAAGTCGCGCACGATCTCCTCGTCGTCAACCACCAACAGCGTGGCACCGCTTAGAATGTCACCTGGCAAAGCGCCTCCAGTTATAATGCCTAAAAGTATATTACTAAACCGGCCTTGTCAACGACGGAGGGGCCTGTCGGCAATTTTTTCCGCACATTGCCCCTGTCTTTGCGAGCCCGGCAGTTGCCGGACGAACCAATCTGAATTCAGCTTTCTGAACTCTACCGGACGATAGCTGAATGCTGACTATTAGAAATGTGTTGCCTGAAGGAAGACATACGGGTATATTAAGCTAAAATACTATCGGGTGTCCCCCAAGTCCTTTGAAATATTCCGGTAGGGGCGCAATTTATTGCGTCCGTCTTAAATGGCGTATAACTTATGTTCGTGAATAACAATTAATTACACATAATTAGTCACTAAAATAGCGACCGGAGATGTTCATTTCCCGAACAATTCAAAGGACTCGTCCCCACCTGACGTCTTAATGGTTGCAAGGTGGTAACACATGAGACCAAGGAGGAACTTCAAGGGTGAACGACTCGTATGATGTGGTGATAGTGGGCGGCGGTCCGGGCGGTTATGTGGCCGCTGTCCGCTCGGTGCAGTTAGGGATGAAGACGGTGGTGGTCGAGCGGGAGCGGCTGGGGGGAGTCTGTCTGAACTGGGGCTGCATCCCGACCAAGGCGCTGCTGGAATCGGCCCGGCTGTTGGATGAGATGCGCCGCGCCGACGAATTCGGGCTGGTGTGCCGGAACCCCGAGCCGGACTGGAAGGCGGTGGTGAAGCGATCCCGCGCCGCCGCTGCCAGAATGACCAAAGGGGTCGAGTTCCTGCTGAAGAAAAAACATGTCGAGGTGACAGAAGGAACCGCGTCATTCGAGACCCCCACCCGGATTGAGGTTACCGGTAAAGATGGCAAGCAAGAGATCGATGCGAAGAACGTCATCCTGGCCACCGGTGCGGCGCCTCGCCCGCTGCCGGGGCTCGAACCGGACGGACAGCGGATCATCACCTACCGCGAAGCGCTGGTGCTGCCGGAAGTCCCACCACGGCTGCTCATCATCGGCGCCGGGGCCATCGGGGTTGAGTTCGCATACCTCTTCTCGGTTATGGGTAGTCGGGTGACACCGGTCGAGATGATGGAGAATGTGCTGCCAAATGAGGACGCCGAGGTATCCCGCCTGGTCGAGCGGAAATTCAGAAAGCGTGGGATCGCGGTTCACACCTCCAGCCGGGTGTCTGGCGTCGATCGGGATCGGGATCCCTGGCTTTATACAATCGAGGGGCCGAATCGATCTGAGGAACTCCAGGCCGAGGTCTGTCTGGTGGCGGTCGGGGTTCAGGCCGACATCGAGGGGCTTGGAATGGAGAAGGTCGGGCTCACCCTCGACGGCGGCTTCCTTCAGGTAGATGACCATATGCGAACCAACGTTCCCGGCGTCTGGGCCATCGGGGACTGCACCGGACCGCCGCTGCTGGCCCACGCCGCATCGCACGAGGGGATCTGCGCCATCGAGACCATTGCCGGGTTACAACATCCCGGCGTCAATCGGGACAACGTTCCGGCCTGCACCTACTGCCACCCGCAGGTCGCCTCGGTGGGATTGACCGAACAGCAGGCACGCGAGGCGGGCCACAAGGTAAAGGTCGGCAAGGCCTTCTTCCTCGCCAATGGTCGAGCCGTGGCAGGGGGTGAGACGGACGGGTTAGTGAAGTTCGTGGTGGACGGTGAGGACGACCGGGTGTTGGGGGTGCACATCGTCGGCCCCGGGGCGCCGGAGCTCATCGGCGAGGTAGTCCTGGGACGCGAGCTCGAGGCGACCGCCCGCAGGTTCGCCACCACCATCCACGCCCATCCGACCCTGTCCGAGGCGCTGATGGAGGCCGCCGGGGCGGCTTCGGGTGAGGGAATTCACACTCTATAGGACTCGCAGCACATCATTATAAACTGTCATGCCTCATCCGCATATTAACGATATAAAACCCATTCGCGAACGGACGCCCCTCCCCCCCTGGCTGAAGGTGCGGCTGGGCGGCGGGGAGGCCTTCACACAGGTCAAGGGGCTGCTCGCCCGGCAGAAGCTGAACACGGTCTGCCGCAGCGCCAGGTGCCCCAACCTCGGCGAATGCTGGAGCCGCGGCACGGCGACCTTTATGATACTGGGCGACGTCTGCACCCGCAACTGTCCGTTCTGCGCGGTCGTCCACGCCCGGCCTGAGCCTCCCGACCCTGACGAGCCGCGCCGTCTGGCCGAAGCCGCCAGGGATATGGGTCTCGGCTGGGTGGTGGTGACCTCGGTCAACCGCGACGACCTGCCCGACGGCGGCGCCTCCCACTTTGCAGCGGTTATAGGAGAGCTCAGGGGCATGCTTCCTGAGTCTGGGGTTGAAGCCCTGGTGCCCGATTTCCGCCGCAAGCCGGATGCGGTTGATATTATCCTGCAGACCCCGCCTGACGTGCTCAACCACAACATCGAGACCGTCCCCCGACTGTATCGACACGTAAGACCGGGTGCTGATTACGGTGGATCGCTGAACCTGCTGGAGCAGTTCGCAGAGCGCGGGTTGGTGACCAAGTCCGGGCTGTTCGTGGGGGTGGGCGAGACGACGGATGAACTACGGATGGTGATCGGAGACCTGCGTGCCGTCGGCACCCGGAGCCTGACGGTCGGGCAATACCTGCAGGCCACCCACCGGAACCTGCCGGTCGAGCGCTACTACCACCCCGACGAGTTCGAGGAGCTGGCCGACTTTGCATATTCAATCGGCTTCGACCACGTTGCCAGCGGGCCGCTGGTGAGAAGCTCATACCGGGCTGAAGAGGCGGCGAAGATCTATTATACAGTAGGGGCGAAGTTGAACTTCGCCTCTACTAATTCGCAACGACACCTTTGATACCCTCATACGGACATCATTACGACAGAAGCACCCTGCGAGGTGTCGCGATGCTCCTGTTTTCAGTCTGGCTTGGCTTCGCCTGGGTGATGCCGGCTGCCGCAACCACCCCCACCACATCGACCGGAAAGAAGGCCTCCGCCGACAGGATCAGACAACAGGAGCTCTTCCGCGTCTCGCGGCTGGCTCGTCAGGCCGAATCGGACGGGGATCTGGAGCGGGCCCTGGAGCTGTGGCGTATAATCATCGAGCAGCGACCGGACTACCTCTCGGCCTACAATGGCATCAAACGCTGTCTGATAGGACTGTGTCGGTTTGACGAGGGGCTGGAGTTCCTCTCCGCGATGCTCGACACCGCCCGCACAGGTCTCACAAGGCTCGATCCGGCTCTGGTGGCCGCGGACAGGGTCGAGC
>MWJR01000087.1 GCA_002127415.1 Calditrichaeota bacterium AABM5.125.24 | reverse complement strand
ATGAGCGGTAGTCACCGGCGCGGCTGAACAGCTCGGACTCTCGCCAGGCCAGCGGATCCTGGAACTGCGACAGGTTGACTATCGTCTCGATGTCGCCCGATGTGGCGATGACATGGGTCATCTGGGCCGGAACCTGGAATGACATCGCCAGGTGCACCAGGTCGCTGTAGGCGAAGGTGCCGGCGTTGCCGTTGAACACATCGGTGGCTCCGGGTGAGGTGCCGTCGCCGTTCAGCAGCACGTTGTAGATCTCGTCGATCTCGTCGTAGGCCATCTGGGCGCCGATCCACCACAGAAACACCCGGAACTCGGTCAGTTTCTGGTTGCGAACCACCCGGTAGGAGAAGTCGAACTGGCGTCCGCGGTCGACGATGGTCGCCTCCTTATCGCGGTAGAGTAGTTCCACGCGGGGGTAGGCGGCTCCGCCGCCGGGACCCTTCTTGCCCAGTGTCTGCTTGGCCTTCTCGGTCTTGATATAGACCGGTTTCACCGTCGGTCCCGTCTCGGGAACCACCGACGCCACCAGCTCCACCGGGTCCTGCACCAGCCGGTAGCCATGGCGGATTTCGCGCAGGATGTATTCCGGCAGCAGGATGAGTCCGCCGCCCACGAAGAACTGTTCCATACTGATGGCCCGTGCGCCTTCGACCTCGATACCGTGCAGCATAAGCTGCCTCTCGAAGGCGTCCAGCTTGCTGCCCGGCTCGCCGGGGTCGATCTGCTCCAGCAGTGCGCTGAAACTGACACCCTGCTCCTGAGCCTCGGCGTAGAGCGACAGGTTGCCGGAACGGGAGTGCTGAACGATCAGCTCCTTCAGTTTATGGGCGTTATCTAAGTCCATATCCATTTACAACTCCTTTTCTTTGTTAAGAGTTTACAAGTCTACAAGTCTTCAAGTCGCAAGTCAAATATTTGTGTACTTGTGACTTGCTGACTTGTTACTTCCTATCCCAGCCACACGTCGCAGGTGGTGGCAGCAGTGTCCACCGCGATGACCTGGCCCCGCATCAGGTGACCACCGGCGGCGATGTCCTCGTCAGCGGCAGCCTTACGCACCTTCCCGGCGCCGTCCACCTCGACCATCTGGTTCACGGAAGGTGCAGTTGCGGAGAATTTGAACCTCGCCACGCCTCGCGCCTGAACCGCGCACAGGGCCGGCACTGCGGTTCCGGACTGCAGCTCCTGCGACACCCAGACCACCTTACCGAACAGCTTGTCGCCGGCCGCGCCCATCCCCACCTCGTCGTTATCGGACACCACGCAGGCGGTCAGGTTATCGTCCAGGTCATCCTGGGTGAAGTCCCGGTCCTCGGTGGTATCGACGCTGAACGTCAGGAACGGCGTCCCGCCGATGCCGGCGTTGTCGATCTGAAACCTGCTGGACATAATCTTACCTCCAAATGTTGACTATATTGAACATCCCCCCCAACCCTCGTCATTACAAATCCGTAATTAAATGGTAGGGGCGCAATTTATTGCGCCCTCTCGTTCGCAATATCGTAGACTTACGGGCGCGATTAATCGCGCCCCTACCAGCGTTGTGTGTAAAGATATTAGTACACCAATTATGACGCCCGTTACACTCAGGCACTTCCACACCTGAACCGTTCCAGGCCTTCGCTACTCTCCGGAGTCATCGGTGTCGCCTCCAGCCGCCCTCCCCAAGAGGGCCGGTGCACGGGTTGCGATCCGGCCTGGTCTCGAGGCCTCATCCCCGAGTCGTGCCCCACCTGATGTATGGTCACCCCCTCCTCGCCTCTGAGCCGTTCGAGCTCCTCGGTGAGCCGGTCGATATCGACCTCGCCGGATGGGGCGCCAAGTCCTGTAATGTCGAATATATCCATACTATCCCCGATAATTCTCTTCTTTGGTTGATAATATACGAAACTATTTGATCAATGTCAAGCGGAAAGGTGGGATATTTACAACAATTCATGAAAAGGACGGTTCCGCCATATTCCGGAAACAGGTGTGATATGAGGGGTGTTACAGCGTGTTGATGGGCCGGTTGTTCAGGTGGGTAAACGTTTGAGCTGAGCTACAAGGGAGAGTTGTTTCTCGATACCGCTTCCTCATTCCTTATATTATATACAACATAGACATTCATCGCATATAATCAACGCAAAGTCGTTGCTCCCGATTACCCAAGCTATTGATTTTCGCCATAAATACGTTATATTGTGTATTATCGAGGTCGATAGCGTGGAGTATAGCTATGTCACGGTCAACCTGACGGTTTACAACCCCCTCGGCAGGCGGGTGCGGGAGCTGATTCCGGGGGGATTGATGGGAACAGGGGAAAGCAAGGCGGTTATAAATGGAAGGGGATTAGTTTCCGGTCAATACTATCTAATCCTGAAAACTTCGGATGAGAGCATTCAATATCCAATTACCATGGTGAGGTGAAAAATGAAAAGTAAAAATCTGTCGCTGCTCTTCTTATCAACCGTTTTCATATTGACGACGGCAATCATCAGTCAAGCGCAGGATGTGATCGTCGAACCGGGTGAAATCGATTTCGGTTACGTTGGCATTGGATCGAGCGGCTGGCCTGATGGCAATCAAGCGCTGACCGTCAGCAATCAAAGCGACTATGGTTTGGTTCTGCGTGTGTCTTGGGAGGTGGAGGACGAGCGGGGTGGATTTGAACTGCTCACTCTGGAAGCTGCCGAAGCCCGATTGGCTATTCGAATGATATGCGATGCAGCATGGTGTTATCGGCATGTCCATTTAGAAGATCCTTCGGATATCGAGGAGATCATCGAGGGAGGATATTGGCTGCCGGATTCAGGGCTTTTGGAACAGTGGAATTTCGATTTTATAGGTTCGAACCCGATTACTCAGGTACAAGCAGTTTCAACCGAACAGATGCCGGATGGACCAGATCGTCTGGTGTTGTTTGATATGGAGTACCTCAGATTTGCTAATGGTCAATACACTTATGGCTCGGTGGGGGAATTCGTGCTCTTGTCCAGGGAAAGCAGGGAATTTATAGCAGCATATACTCCCTATGAAGAGGGAGAAGTCCACGGAACGATGATTTTAAGCTGGTATGGTGACAATTCAATGCGCTGCAACTTAAGTGCGGATGGTTATATGCCCCAATTTTTAGCTCTGTCGACTCAGGATATTAATTTCGGTTACGTTCCTCTTGACGGGCATAGTCGAAGGATGATCGATATCTGGAATATCAGTGGAATATTTCTTAGGGCTGACTTTGAATTCTCTGACCCTGAGCGATTTGCCATTAACAATCATTATATAGAGGACGTTCAGAACACTTTGCTGGACATCGCTGCAGCCGTTGAACAATTTCGAGAAGATCACGGTGAATATCCTAGTAGCGTTGGGCGGTTGTTGGAACTCAACTATCTGAATATCAGTGAACACCTGCTCGATAGATGGAGCTTTACTCTTATCGGCCGTAATCCGGTAAGATGTGTAGAGGCAGTTTCTACCGCAGAATATGAAGGCGGTGCAGGACATGTGGTATTATATTATTTGCAGACGAAGCGATTCTCAGGTTTTGGTGACAGGGAATACACGTTTTTGGGCAATAATTGTGAAAACACATATTACATCACTTTCCATCCGCAATCTGAAGGTCGATTTGAGGAGGAACTTCGAATTATCGCCCGGCATAGTGATGATAGAATCATCCCGTCGCAGGAGTTCACCGTCAGATTGACAGGGGAAGCGGTATTGTCCACCCCCCTCATCCCTCATCCCTCATCCTTCATCCTTCTATCCGCCTACCCCAACCCCTTCAACAATCAGACGACCGTAACCTTCACCCTTCCCCATCCCGGTCCGGTCAGCCTGAGTGTCTTCGACCCCCAGGGACGCCGGGTGACCGATATGACCACGCCGACCATACTTCCGACCGGTGCAAACCGACTAACCCTCGAAGCCGGCGGACTCCCCTCCGGGAGCTATCTGCTGCGGCTCGAATTTGGCAGTCAGGTTCAGACCCGGTCGTCGGCGCTGAAATTGATGTTAGTCAAGTAGCTTAAGACCCTTGTGGTCGTATAATCAATCCCCCCTGCTACAACAAGGTCTAAATAAATCCCCCCCTTCTATTGAAGGGGGGGATACAAAGGGGGGGTTGCGTAGGGGCGCGATCCCTGCTTTCGCAGGGACGGGTTTATCGCGCCCGCTTCGGGCGTCATAAGCTTGTCCCTGCGAAAGCAGGGATGCCGCCCCCACCCTATAATCCAATACTACTCCATATCAACCTTCAGCAGCAACATCTTGCGGTTGATGTTGATCTTCCGCAAGGTGCCGTCTGCGAACCCATCTCCAAAGCTCTTCTTTATGGTCCGGTAGAGCTTGGTCGATTGCCCGTATTCATCGGGGTCGCACCACAGGAGATAGTCCAGCGTTGACCCGGTTACGATGTTTTCCTTAAACCTCTTATTCTTTGCCACCCCCGCCAGCAGGTCGGTGAACAGGAAAGCAATCTCCTCGGCCTGCTCTTCGTCGAAGCCGGGCGCGATGCTGACGATCAGCTTGTATTGAACCCCCCGCCCGATGTCATCCTTCCAGTATGCCATCAAGCGGCTCAGCACCTTGTCGACCGCGTCGTTGACGGCGTTCTCAATCAACACCATTGGCGCGACCTGGGCCGAGGGTGAATAGCCGGTCTCGGTGCCGAGCAACCTGGCGGTTGTGGTCTCGTAAGCCCGCACGTTGACGACCGCTTTCCTGGTGCCCATCCTGTCGTCCTGGATGTTCACCTCATAGGTAATGTAGATGTCGCTGCCGATCGAGAGAGCCAGCTGGTAGCTGTAATCCTCCTCCAGCCCCTCGACCGACTGCTGCGCCAGTGCCAGCGCCGACAGGTCCTGCTGCTGTTCCGGCACCACCACGTCGTAACCCCGCGCGGTCAGGTAGCTCTCGACCACCTTGGCAGCGTGACTCAGGTTGGGGTTGGACTGCAGCGTGGCGATAGGGTTCTCACCCTTTCCCACCGCCGGGATGACCATAACGAAGGGCAAACCCAGCGCCTCGACCACCTCGACCCGGGCCGGAAGTATTCCCTCGCTCGTGAGGTAATCCTGAACCGCCTGCTTGTTGATCTTGTAGCCCTTCTCGATGTGTAGTTCGTATTTTTTCTTACTTTCGATGGGCTTCTTGACCCGTTTCAGGAGCTCCTCCCCCTCCCAGGCGATGAACTTGCGGATGTTATCCAGGGCGAAGAACCCCTCCTCTATCCTGGCGAAGGCGGTCCGCTCAGCCTCCTGACCCAGCAACGGGTCGGTGCCTCCGAAGAGAACGAAATAGACCGCCGCCTTGCGGGCGTCATTCTCGGCGTCGCTGAGGAGGTATTTGTCGAGGTCCCTCCACTTGGACATCCCCTTCTCCCAGTAACCGATGCCAGCCGCGCGCACCATCACCTCAGCCGCTGACACGGACTCGATCAACGTGCCCTCCCTCGACCGGGGCAGGTTGGTGGCCTGAGCGTCGAACGATAACGCCGCTATCAGGACGAGTGACGCCAACAGTGATGTTGTGACAAATCTCATCTTACCCTCCATGGCTGTCCGCTGTCGGGTCGCCGCACCCGACAGCATAAACCTTAGACTATCAGAGCTGTTGCTGTCAGCCACGGCGGGCTGACAGCCTGCGTAAATTAATTACTTAATGTGTCACGTGAGGGCACGTGACACCACAATCCAGACTTCCTCACTTTCTAACTTTCTAACTCACTCAATCGCTCACTCCCACGCCCCCCGCAGCCAATCAGCCGGGTCGAACGGCAGCTCCGGCGGCGTCCAGTGGAAATAGAGCCCGAAGGCGAGTCCGGAATGGTCTATGTCGGGAAACTGATCATCCACCGCGAATATTTCACCAAACGGCTCGAGCTCCTGCGTCCAGATCTCAGATATCGGAAGCAGGCGGTAGCCGGCCATAACCCCCAGGTTGAAATCAGGCGAGGCAGCCCAGTCCAGTCCGAGGTTGAACATCACCCCGCCCGTATTGTTCCTGACCGTGTACTTGTAACCGGTGAGTCCGAAGGTGAAGTCCTGCTCAACCGTGAAGAACCTCATCCCCCCCTTGACCTCGGTGGACACCGCCAACTGCCCCATACAAAATCTCTTCAGCAGGCCGCCGTGAACCCCCCAGACAAACGGCGGAGTGGCGGTCAGCATTGTAAACGTATTTGATTCTAAGTCGAGCGTCGCAGGAAATACGAAGTTGCCCCCCACGAGGAAAAACAGCTGGGAGATACCCGTCACGCCAGCCAGGTTATAATGAGCGTCCAGGTCGAGACCCGGGGCGTAGCTTTCGTAGTCTTGCCGGATAAAGATGGACGAGCCCAGGAGCGGTATTCGCCCCTCTGTAACCTTCATGTAGAACATCATCGGCTTCAGGGCGATGTCGATGTTGAGACGGGGGTGTTCGACCGCCAGCATTCCCGGCGCCCAAGAGCCCCGCTTCACGGCCCAGGCGTATGAGAGGGCTACCTTATCGGCGCTGTTGTCGGCCACCTTTCCCACCCGCGTCCAGCCGCTCCGCTCAAACCTCACCTTCCCGTCCGGATGTTCGACCCACTCGCCGACCAGGAAGCAGTCGTCCATATGAATCCCCTCCCTGGTGCCCAGTCGGAAGCCGACGCGCCCCCCCTCCACCTCGGCTATGGGCGCCGACAGCCTGAACTCCTCGATGGCGCGGGTCGCCGTCTGCAGGTTCCGGGCGTAGTTCCTGACCGCGCTCTGGTAGGCGAACCTGTCGGAGCCAAACCCTTTCGACATTGTGGTTTTCGCCACCTTGAGTTCAACCGCCGGGTAATCACCGGACATATCCGCACGGAACCAGATGATGCCGCCCTCAAGGGTGTATGTGAACTTGCCCTCCGTTTTACTTTCCTCGCGCTTGTATCCGGTCAGGACCGGCAGATAGATGTAGGCTGAGTTCATCACCTTCTCGATCTCTTCGAGGGTGATGCCGAGCTCCTTGGCCTTGGTGGCAATAAAGCCCTGCCGCTTCTCCTCGCTGACCAGCTCGCCGGCCCGCTCAGGCATCGCTCCCTCCAGGATACTGACGATAGTCGGCGTCAACTCACGCTCCATCAACCGGGCTAATTCATCCACGGTCAGCTCATCCCTGGCGTTGGCGGCATCGACGAACTCCGCGATCATCCGGTCGGGAAGCGGGTTGTAGTCGAACCGCTCCATCTCGATCTGCTCCTTGATCACGGACAGCATATAGCCGACCTGCTCCTGATTGACCTGTCGGGCTTCGGGCGTGGCAAGCCAGAGCGCATTGATGTATGAGATAGACTTGCGCTCGTAACGCTGCTGCCCGAGGGCAGCGGGTGCGCATACAAATAATGCCAGCAGTATTAAAGCCGGACGCCTCACTGGATACCTCCTCTGAAGTTACCCTCTCAATTGCAGGGCCTGTGAGAGTATAATCAGGAAATCACTGCCGGTCAAGGGGATTGTGACCCGCCTCTCCCCTCACCACCTCACATCCACCGTTCATCACGCATCATTCATCACTCATCACTCATCATTCATCTTGAATCCTTGACAGTCAACACTCGGCGCGTTATATTAACTTTTCATATCCGCCGGATAAAGGAAACTACATACCTGACCGGATTGTAGTCTGTTTTAAGAGAATCTATAAAAGCGAAGGAGACCCTTCTTGAAGAAAGAGATGAAGAGAATGCTGGTCACCGGTTCGGTGGGCCAGATCGGATCGGAATTGACGATGGCGCTGCGCAGGAGATACGGCGCTGAAAACGTTATCGCCACCGGACGCAAGACCCAGCCGTCCGATGAGCTCAGGGACTCCGGGCCGTTCCACTTCATCAATGTCAACGACATCGACACAATCGAGGAAATCGTCAAAAGATACGACATCGACACGGTTTTCCACATGGCGGCCATCCTCTCGGCGGTTGGCGAGAAGAACCCCCAGCTCTGCTGGGACGTGAATATGAACGGCACCATAAATATACTTGAACTGGGACTTAGATATGAGATGAGCCGGATCATCATCCCCAGTTCAATGGCGGTCTGGGGCAAGGGGGTCCCGCGTGAAAACACGCCGCAGGAGACGGTGCTGAAGCCGACCACGATGTATGGCGTCACCAAGGTGTGCGGCGAGTTGCTGTGCGATTATTACGTTCAGCGCTTCGGGCTGGATGTGCGCGGGCTGCGCTATCCCGGGATTATCTCCTATGAAACCCTCCCCGGCGGCGGCACCACAGACTACGCGGTGGCCATCTACTACGAGGCGGTCGATAAGGGCTGCTACACCTGCTTCGTGCGAGAGGACACCAGGCTGCCGATGATGTATATGCCGGACTGTATTGACGGCACCATCCAGCTTGCTGACGCCGATTTTGATAAGTTGATACATCATTCCGATTTCAACCACGCTGCGATGAGCTTCAACGCCGGAGAACTGGCCGCTTCCATTAAGAAGTATATCCCCGACTTCGAGGTGACCTACGAGCCGGATTACCGCCAGGACATCGCCGACTCCTGGCCGAACTCAATCGACGACTCGGCGGCGCGCGAGGAGTGGGGCTGGAAGCCGCAGTGGGACCTGGACGCAATGACCAGGGATATGCTGGAACACCTGCGGGATAGGAAGGAGAAGGGAACGCTGTATCGGTAGGTGCGACACTTATGTCGCGCCTGTTGGGTGGCCTGTCCAGCTTGCTGGACAGGTTTATCATACTTGAGTCCTAAATGCATTATGAGAATGAACCACATGCACACTACCTAACCTTTTCATGCTATAATAAGCTGTGGTTATTTAAACATCCTCAATTATATGATAGATTTGTTAAACATCTTGGAAGGACAAGAGACCGCTTAGCTTTTAAGCTGTGGGCATTCGTAGTAATGCCAAACCATGTTCATTTGCTTATATACCCAAATAAGATTCAAATCTCGAATATACTGTACGCGATTAAACGACCGTTTAGCTACCAAGCGGCTCAATACTTAGAGATACATTTTACGGATGTGTGGAAGAAGATACAAGTAGAACATGCCGGAAGGACTATTTCCGGATTCTGGCAAAGAGGCGGTGGTTATGACAGAAATATATTTGGTTTGGATGCCCTGCGCAAGAACATTCAGTATATTCACTTTAATCCCGTCAGGAAGGGAATAGTTGAGTCGCCCTTGGATTGGAAATGGTCGGGTGCGCACTTTTGGGAGAAGAACAGTAGTGAACCTATACCAGTGGACAAACCCTGGTTTTGGAAGGAGTAGAATAAACCTGTCCAGCAAGCTGGACAGGCCACCCGCCGGACAGGCCACCCGCCGGACAGGCCACCCGCCGGACAGGCCACCCGCCGGGCCTACCGGTGAAACCCGGGTTGCAAGCAACCCGGGCCACCCAGATCTTAAAGATACGGGGAGCGCCGACCCCCGCTTTCGCGGGGGCATGCTTCAGTCGGCGATCCGCCGAAGGCGGAAGAAAGAAAGGGCGCACGGCCGTGCGCCCCTACAATGGTATACGACAAAATCAGTCATAATAAATCATTGCGAGAGAAGGAGTGTCAATGTTCAGCAAAATCAAACAAGACCTGATCAATGAGCTCGGCGAGGTCCGCGAAGCAGGTCTCTACAAAGAGGAGCGTTATATACACGGCTCTCAGGGTGCAGACATCAACGTCGAATACCCTGAAAACGCACCGCGGGAGAATGTTATAAACTTCTGCGCCAACAACTACCTCGGCCTGTCGAGCCATCCGGAGGTCATCAAAGCCGCCAAGACCGGGCTGGACGAAAGCGGCTACGGGATGTCATCGGTGAGGTTCATATGCGGAACCCAGGATATCCATCGAACCCTTGAGAGGAAGCTGTCGGAATTCCTGGGCACCGAAGACACCATCCTCTACTCCTCCTGCTTCGACGCCAACGCCGGTCTGTTCGAGGTTCTGCTGAAGGAGCAGGACGCCATCATCACAGATCAGCTCAACCACGCCTCGATCATCGACGGCATCAGACTCTGCAAG
>MWJR01000222.1 GCA_002127415.1 Calditrichaeota bacterium AABM5.125.24 | reverse complement strand
CGCCGATTTCATCGCCCTTCCCAAGTCTAACCTGTATCAGTCGCTTCACACCAAGGTCCGCGACCATCGTGACCGCATCATCGAGGCGCAGATACGCACCGAGGAGATGAACGCCCTGGCCGAAAACGGGATCGCCGCCCACTGGCGATACAAGGAGGGGCAGCTTCAGCCGGATGAGCTCGACGAACACTTCAACTGGATCAGGTCGCTGATGGAGATCCACCAGGAGGGGGCGGAGACCGGCGAATTTATGGAATCGCTGAAGGTGGACCTGTTCCACGACGAGATATTCGTCTTCACCCCCAAAGGCAAGCTGATCCAGCTTCCCCGCGGCGCAACCACGATCGATTTCGCCTTCGCGATCCACTCCGACATCGGCCTGCACGCCATCGGCGCTAAAGTCGGCGGGCGGATGTCCGCCCTCAATCACAGCCTGGAATCGGGCGACAAGGTCGAGATCCTGACCTCGCCCCGGCAGCGGCCTTCGGCTGAGTGGTTGAAGTCGGTGCGCACCTCGCGAGCCCGCAGCAGCATCAAGAGGTGGTTCCGTGAGACCCGCTGGGACCAGGCACGCTCGCTCGGTGAGGAGATAGTTGACAGTGAGCTTGAGCGACTTAAACTGCGCCGCGACGACGGAGAGCTCCAGGAAGTCGCCATCAGCTTCGGATACACGGAACTGCCCGACTTTTTCGCAACGGTCGGCTCAGGGGTGATAACCCTCGGCCAGGTGATGCGCAAGCTGGTGCCGAAGGTGGCTCCTGACAAGGAGACCCTCACCGGGCGCATCATACAGAAGATCAGCAGAGAGGAGCACGGGGTCAGGATCAGCGGTCTGGACAACCTGGTCGTCACCCTTGCCGACTGCTGCAACCCGCTGCCCGGCGATCCCATCATCGGCTTCCAGACCTCAGGACAGGGGGTGCGCATCCACCGCACCGACTGTCACCAGGTCGCGCCGTTGCTCGACAATGACCGAAAGGTGATCTCCGTAGCCTGGGACGTGGAGCGTGAAGACCGCTTCGAATCCAGCATTCACATCATCGCCGATGACCGCCCCAATCTCTTGCGTGATGTCACCCAGGTGGTGTCGACCCTCAAGGTGAACATCGTCCGGATTGAGATGCATATGGAGGAGAACCTGGCGGTCGGTTATCTGATAGTGAAGGTGCGCAACCTGCCCCATCTCACCCGGCTCATCGGCAAGATCAACCATATCCGTGGGGTTCTGAAGGCAGAGCGGCAGGTTGTCGAGACCCAGGACCTGGTGGGTTAAAGGATTGGCTGAGCTGTGAACTCTGCCAAGGGGCGGCGTGGCGCTATCTTCGGCGTGGATTACGGACTGAAGCGGGTAGGGCTGGCAGTCAGCGATCCTGAAGGGCGGGTGGCGGTCGGTGCCGGCAGGTTGGAAGGGCTGTCCGGACGAGCCCTCGCTCGCGCAATCGGCGCAGCAGCTCGCAGCCGAGGGGCTGAGGTGGTGGTGATCGGTCAGCCATCCGGCGAGGGCCGCGGGCACGAGGAGGTCACCAGCGGGACGACGGCGCTATCTGCGGCCCTTGAGAGGATGGGGTTCGAGGTGGCTGGCTGGGACGAGAGCTACACCACCGCTGAGGCACTGGCGGCTCGCAGACGGTTCGGAGGAAGGTCGTCCGCATCAAAGGGCTGGGCCGATGAGGCGGCGGCGATACTGATCCTGCAGAGCTACCTCGACCAACAGAGATCGGTCGGTGGACCTGAAATGGAGGGGGAGAAACCTGACAGAGGCATTGAGGAGGCCGGTTAATGGCAGTTAAACGGAAGGTGCGGGTCGGGATTATCGGTGCGGGCGGCATATCGCAGGTAGCGCATATTCCAAACCTGGTCGCGGAGCCGTCGGCGGAGCTTGTGGCTGTGTGCGACATCGACGCAAACCGCGCCGCTCTGGTAGCCGACAGACACCGGATACCCGCCTGGTTCGACGAACCGGAGAGGATGTTCCGCAGCAAGCGTCTGGACTGTGTCCTTATAGCGACGCCGACCATCAGCCACCTTCCGCTGTGTCAACTGGCACTCGAGAGCGGAATCGACGTTATGATTGAA
The DNA here is from genome assembly GCA_002127415.1 of Calditrichaeota bacterium AABM5.125.24. Lineage (GTDB taxonomy): Bacteria > Electryoneota > AABM5-125-24 > Hatepunaeales > Hatepunaeaceae > AABM5-125-24. Next base: position 7,913 of record MWJR01000222.1, on the reverse strand, counting down.
AAGCCCTTCGCCCGCAATGCCGATGAGGCGCGTCGGATGGTCGAAACCGCAGAACAGACCGACCAACTCCTTATGGTCGGGATGAATCACCGCTTTCGGGATGACACGGCTCATCTCAAGCAGCTACTCGACGGAGAGGATTTGGGCGAGCTGCTTACGGTTCGCAGCGGATGGCTGAGGCGGCATGGTGTATGGGGACGCCCTTACTGGTTCACAGACCCGAAGCTGGCGGGCGGTGGTGTGCTGCTCGACCTCGGCATACAGATGATCGATCTGGTGCTGCACCTGCTCGGCTTCCCCACCGTGGTCGAGGCGGTCTGCGGAACCAGCCACAAGGCCCTGGAGCTTGAAGTCGAGGACAGCGCCACAGCCTTCATCAGGTTTGACGATGAGGTCACATTCAGCCTCAATGTAAGCTGGGCGAACTATGACAGCGATGACGTAGCCTATACATTCTTCTCCGGCTCTCAGGGCAGCGCCTCTCTGAATCCACTCCGGATGGCACGCCGTCATGGCAAAAGGGTTGTGGAGATGATCCCTCCAGGGCTGGGAGACCAAGTGGAACTCTACCGGCGTTCGTTCGAGACCGAGATCAGCCACTTCATCGACTGCGTCAAGCGGAGAACTCAGCCGCTCTCGACCGGTAAACAGGGACTGGCGGCGCTTGAGATAGTCGAACAGCTGTATCACTCTTCCGGTCGGTGATAGCGGGCTTTGGGCGTTACAGTTTGTCCGAAGATGTTGAATCCGGCAAGGCGGATGCCCTCGTGTGCCACGTCAGCCATTGACTTAACCGGCAGATGGGGTCGTCTGCCAGCGGAAGAACTCTGGGTCTTTGTGTCTTTGCGTGAGGCTGATAAATTGCGTCTTTGTATGTTTGCGAGATAGATGAGGTTAATCCTCCCCACTCGCGGACGGATTTTAGCCGCGGCTTCAGGAGCGCTGATGGCGGCGGCCGGACCGCCGCTGGACCTGTATCCGCTGGCCTGGTTCGGGCTGGTGCCTTTGTTTATTGCCCTCCAGGGGTCTCGGTCCGGCGGCTTCTGGATCGGCTTTACCGCCGGAGTGGCCTTCAACGCCGGGACCCTCTACTGGCTGGCCTTCAACACCGGAACCTACCTGCTGGTAGCGATGCTGACCATGGTTGCCGCAGTTCTGGTTCTGGCGGTCGGGTGGGGCACGGGCGCCTGGCTCTGGTGCCGGGTGCGGGACCGTCTGGGGGGGGCTGCGTGGGTGGTGGTGCCGTTTGCTTGGACCGCCTGGGAAGGTTGGCTGTCATATCTGGGGGAGCTGGGGTTTCCCTGGCCACTGCTGGCGCTGACCCAGAGCGGCTTCGAGCCGGTCCTGCAGGTGATGGAGTTCACCGGCGTGTGGGGGGTCAGCTTCTGGGTTGCAGCGCTCAACGCAGCCATCTTCATCATCTGGCGTGGCAGCCGGCGTCGTGCCAGACGGATAGCCTTTGCGGTCTTCGTATTACTGGTGATTGTGCCACCCGCTGCGCTCTGGCACGCCTACAGCTACTGCCGGGAAAGACTGCCCACTGCCCGGGTCCTGGTTGTGCAAGGGAACGTCCCGGCCAGCGAGAAGTGGCTCAGAGGTGCCGCTCCGAGCTGGGCGACATACGATTCGCTGACCCGCGACGGGGCAACCATAGGGGTGGACCTGGTAGTATGGCCCGAAACCGCACTGCCGGCGAACCTGGTGCACCAGAGCATCTACGCTGACAAATTGACCCTGCTGGCCGGTGAACTGGAGGCCGCCATACTGGCTGGCGCCTCCGATTATAACCGGGTGGATGGGAAGCTCCGCCCCATGAATGCCGCGTTCCTGGTCCGCCCGGGTGAAGGGATCGTGGATCGATATGCCAAGCGCCAACTGGTCCCCTTCGGTGAGCGGGTGCCGTTTCAGCGTCTGATGCCGCGGCTGGGTGAGTTGAACCTCGGCCAGGCGGAGTTCCTGCCGGGCCTGCGCCCCGCGGTGTTTGAAGTCCCGACCGGCGCCGCCACAGCCCGTTTCCCGGCTATGGTATGCTACGAATCGGCCTTCCCCTCACAGAGCCGCGAGCTGGTCCGGCGGGGCGCAAATCTGCTGGCGACCATCTCCAACGACGCCTGGTATGGGGTCAGCTCGGAGCCTTACCAGATAGCCGCTCTAAGCCGCTTCCGCTGCATAGAGACCCGACGAGCCATGGCGCGGGCTTCAAACACCGGCATCTCGTTCCTTGCCGACCACCTGGGCAGGGAGATCACTCGGACAAAGCTGTTCGAGGGGAACTGGATAGCAGCTGAAGTGCCGCTCTGCACAGCCACGACCTTCTATACAGCATATGGCGACCTCTTCCTGGCGCTGGTCACGGCTGTCTATGGCATCTCACTGTTGGCGGCTGCAGTGGTCACCTCACATGAAGGCGAAGAGACAAAATTTATTCTCACGCAAGGGCGCAAAGACGCTGAAGAATAACTTATATTCCGTTCCGGCTATTTTTATCTTAAATCCAAACCTGAAACTCCAGGGATGCACACAATTATTAGCATATCCTTAACTTTCCTGACCCTCACACAAATTAACATTTCTCCTCGTGACCCGTCCGGCTCAATATTGCCGTATATTACCGACCCGTCACAGATGGGGATCAACTCTCAATTTGCCTCACGTAGAGACGGAAAGTCACAAAGAGATATATCATCCTTCTCTGCTCACTGGCGCTCTGACATGAGAAATATCAAATCCATTACTGTCACCGAATGTGCCGATTCAACCGCCTGGCAAGATAGATTGCAGTTCCATCCGGATAAGAATGGAGATCGCACGCATGTGGATACCCATCGTAGCGTATGGCGCAGATGGATAATGCCGGGGCTGATCACCGCAGGATCGGGTGGGGTTATATATACCATTTACGAGGTCCGGGGAAGGTAATGAGACGGGGCTTGAAACATACCCTTGCCACTGCGGTGATCATCTCAGCCACTCTCCTGCTGGGCTGCTCGCAGCGGGCTCCGCTGGAGGAGATGGAGACTGAGGATGCCTACCGTTACCTGGAGCGCCTCTTCGACAAAGGACGCTACCTCGATGCAGCCGACGGTCTGGACTTCTTCACCCTGAACTACTCCGGCTCGGCCCTGGTGGACAGCGCCCAGTTCCTGCTGGCCAGGTCGCATTTCGAGCTCAAGGAGTATCTTATCGCGGCTCACGCCTTCGACGAGCTGACCCGGCGCTTCCCGCGCAGTCCGCTGGTGCCGGATGCGATGTTTATGGTCGGGGCATGCCACTGGAAGCTATCGCCGCGCTATTCGCTCGACCAGGCATACACCCACAAGGCCATTGACGCCCTGCAGACCTTTATCGACTACTATCCCGAGAGGCGGGATAAGGTGGGCGAGGCGCAGGAGCTGATCGGTCTCTGCCGTGAGAAGCTGGCGCGCAAGGGATACACCGGCGGGATGATCTACCTCAAGATGAAGGATTATCAGGCGGCAACCATCTACTTTCAGGATGTGGTCGATCTGTTCTACGACACCGAATGGGCGCCTCAGGCCGCCTTCCAGCTGGGGGCGAGCCTGGCCGGTGAAGGCAAGACCGAGGAGGCGCTGGAGGCCTACCACAACTTCCTGCTGAAATATCCCGACCACCCGTTGCGACCGAAGGCCGAGTCAGCGCTGGCCTCGCTCAACAGGCGGTCGGAAGGATAGGGCTGATTGGCCGGCACACCGGTTCGCATCGGGATATTCGGTGGGTGCTTCGACCCGCCGCATATCGGGCACTTCATCTGCGCACGTGCAACGGCTGAAACGCTCGGACTCGACCGCGTGCTGGTGATACCGGCTGCAATTCAACCCCACAAGTCGGACCAGGCCTATGCCCCGCCGGAGCTGCGCTGGGAAATGGTGCAGGCCGCCACCGCCGGCGACGCGCTCTTCCACCCCTCACGGATCGAGATCGACCGCGGCGGACTCAGCTATACCGTGGACACCCTGAGAGAGCTGGCTCGCCGCTGGCAGCCGCCCGAACATCAGCTCTACTGCCTGATTGGAGCCGACGCACTGTCCGATATTGACAGCTGGCGCGAGCCGGAGATCATCTTCAGGCTGGCGCAGGTGGTGGTAATGACCAGACCGGGAACACCCCCCGCTGAGGCGCCTTCGCGCTGGACTGAAGAGGCGCTGATGCTCGAGACGCCCCATATAGAGATCTCATCCACCTGGGTGAGGGAACGTGTGGCGGCGGGATTGCCCGTAGAGATGATGGTCGGCACAGCCGTAGAAGAGATTATAAGCAGGCATAATCTTTACAGGGGATGAGGCGGATAATCAAGCCCCAACGCGATATTTATCAGGCTCTTCGATGAATCGTGTGGGTAATGCCTGTTAAGAGTGCCGTCACGTGCCCTCACGTGACGGTAGAACAGTATCACCTGATGACAGGTGACACCACACTGGTAGAGTTGGTGTTGTATGTCTATGTATTGCCGGATGTGAATCTTGACTTATGTTGAAAATGTTTGTAACTTTTTGCATTAAACTACAGGGAATCTTCCCATAGCCGACACCGCTGCACCCCGTCCGAACGGCAAGGATTATATATCTCAAGCCTGGTCATTCCTGGGTTCGATGAGATTCGCCGTCTGGATTCTGGTTCTGACGGCGGTGCTTTCACTGTCGGCTCTGCTCTCAGGTGAGTTGCTGCCGCCGGCTATGGCGGATCGGGCAGTGTTTAAGCTCTTTGAATTGGGGGATCCATTTCGATCCTGGTGGTTTCGACTGCTGCTCGGCGTTCTGGCAATCAGCCTCTTTATCTGCGTGACTCAAAGGGGGCCGCGGCTGGTGCGACAGGCCTTCAGCCGCACCTTCCTGTTCGATCCACAATCCATCGCCGTTTACGGTGGATACAGACGGATTATCACCGAGAATGGTGAAGAGGCTGTAACCGCTGCCTTTCACCGGTCAGGTCTCAAGGTTCAGCGACGCGAAGCCGAAGGGCGAGTGGCTCTCAGCGGAACCGCCGGGGGTTTGTCCAGGCTCGGACCGCTGTTCAACCACACCGGAATGCTCCTCTTAATCCTGGGCGGTCTTGCCGCCGGCATCACCGGATATTCGGCCCGAATTACCGGTTCGGCGGGGGATACGGTGGCCCTGCCTGAATGGGGTTTCGAGCTCCGCATCGACGACTTCAACATCGTCTATTACCCGATTTCACTGAACCAGTGGGTCGAGCTCCCTGACGGCCGCCGGGGAAAAGTTGCAGATATATCCGGCGACTCGGCGCTGGTCGAACTCGCGCCCCATCAGGGGATTGAAACTGCCGGGAGCCGGCTTCCAACCCGCTCGCTGCGCAACGACTTCCTCATCCGCGAGGAGGGGCGACCGACGCCGTTCCAAGGGAACGTTCGCAGCTATGTAACTCGTGCCGCCGTGATAGTTGACGGACGCGAAGTCGTAAAGCGTGACATTACGGTGAATCACCCGCTCAGGTATCGGGGCTACCGATTCTACCAGACCAGCTTCGAGCTTGGCGGCATCGTCACCGAAGTGGACAGCATAACAGTGAACTGCCTCTCGGACGAACTCGGGAAAGCAACCGTAACCCTGGCGCCGGGCGGTCCCCCAGCAGCACTCCCGTGGGGGGGCTGCAGCGTGGCGGCCCTGCGGTTCCTGCCCGATTTCAGACTGGACCGGGGCCTGCAGGCCTTCTCGGCTTCCGGCGAGCTTCGTAATCCGGCCGTCTGTCTGAAGATTATCCGCGATGAAGGGGCCGAGGAGAGATGGGTCTTCACCCAGGCCCTCGAACATACCGGGGGGAACGGGCTGCCGCTCCAGTTCCTGATATTCGACCTGACAGGGATACGGACCGCGCCAGCCGGTTATAGGACGGTTCTGGACGTCAAGCGCGAGAAGGGGCGGTGGATTATCTGGTGCGGGTTTATCCTGATGACAATAGGGCTTGCGCTCATATTCAGCACCAGTCACCGGCAGGCGTGGGCGGTGGTGATGAAGGGTTCCGGCAGTCGTGATGAGGTCCACCTCGCAGGCCGCAGCAATCGAGATGCGCAGCGCTTTCAGCAATCACTGAGTCTTCAGCTATCAGCTATCGGCGGTCAGCAGTCGAAAGCTGATAGCTGAACGCTTAATTCGAACAATAAGGCATCAGGTGCCCGGACGACCTCAGGTTACCTCCATGCACCTCAGCCAACAGCTTTCTTAAACAACAGGAGAACCTAATGAAAATCGGAACCGCTTTCTTACTGGCAGGGCTGTTAGTTCTGTGGGCGCTGCCTGCCTCCGGCACCGATATCGAGGCTGACCTGTCACTGCGGTTATCCATGAGCGAGTTAATTCCAGTGACTTCACATGCAGTAGCCGGCGACCTCGAACAGGCCTTCCCCGGACGCGATCCTGAGGGGCCACACGACATCGCCTACGACGATGGAGAATCTGCGTGGATTTTTGTCGGCGCGAACCTCTGGGCGCGGGTCAGGTTCACCGCTGAAGCAGATTTCACTCTAATGGCAGTTCATCTGATGGTAAGAGACTGGAACAACATCGATGAAGATTGCGATGTTTTCGTTTATGATGAGAACCAGGACAACCATAACCTCACGGATGTCCGGTGGGAGACAAACATAGACGACGTCGCTGATGCGCAGTGGATGATTCTCGAGCTCGACGAGGAAGACTATATAGATTTTGAGGAGGGTACCGATTTCAGCATTGTCTGGGGAATTGCCCCCGGTGGTCACCCTGATCAAGGTGGACGGGGTTGGTGGCACCTGTCGGACGATGGCACAGATGTTGACCGCAGCTTCCTGCTTCAGGGCAACGAACCAAGCCAGGCTCACCGTGATTGGAATCTTCTCGAACACGATCTCTTCTGCCGCGCCAACGGCAAATACACCGGCGAGGGGGTCGATCTTGAAGTCCTGAGTTTGGAGAACGAGAGCGACGCCTGGTCAACGGTTGTCGGCACCGGCAGGACCTTCAGCGCCGGGATGGTCAATAACGGCACGGACGACTCAGAGGGGTTCCTGGTCTCATTCTGGATCGAAGACAATGAGGGGCATACCGTCTGGCATACCGACGTTATGGGTGATGAACTGGCGAGTAATGCGAGTATCGTGGTTGAAGCCGAGGAGCTATGGGAGCCGGACAGCGCGGGTCACTACACCGCCTACGTGGAGGCCCTCCCGTTTGAGGAGGACATCTTCCCCCAGAACAACGATATGTCGTGGAATCAGCTGGTCTACAGCCCCGAGGACGACCCCGACACCTGGATAGGATACCACGACGGTGGATCGGAAACTCAGTATTATGCCGACAACCCAATAGGCCACGCAGCCGCCTTCTACAACAACAGCGAAGGTTCTTTGGCCCTCACCGCCTTCCAAGCCTTCATCGGCGAGGCTCAGCAGAACAGCTCGATGAACTTCGAGATCTTTACTTACAGCCCCGATCAGGGCAACTTTGAGCTCCAATGGGAAGGTTCGATTCAAGTTCCAGAAGATGGAGATGTCTGGCTCGAGATGGAGCTCAACGAAGATGACTACGTCTCGTTCTTCAGCGGTGAGGCAGTGTTGGTGAGCACCATCATCCAGGATGGACAGGGGGTAAACATGATGAAGGCTGACCTGACCCCGCCCATCGCCGGCGCGCGCCAGGATCTGGATCCGACCATGTTCGTGATAGCCCAGGGCGGGGGGAATAGTGTAATAGTGGATGACCTTGACTGGATGATCGATATCAAGGTCGGTCCCTCTACAGCTGTCCCACCCGGAGCCCGGCTGAGGATCGAACCCAGCCCCATCGATTTCGGCTACGGCCTTGCGGTCGGTGAAGACCACGTCATCGAGGCGACCTTCACCGCCTATGGCGACGAGCCGGTCACCATCATGGACATCGCCATCGCCCCCAGTGGGGAGG
>MWJR01000200.1 GCA_002127415.1 Calditrichaeota bacterium AABM5.125.24 | reverse complement strand
CACCATAAAATCCAAAGATGAACTCGAAAAGATCACCAGAGAAGCCGGCATTACCCCTGATAAAGAAATAATCCTGTATTGCGAAACGAGTGTTCGGGCTGGTATTGCCTATATGGTCTTAAAATCCATCCTCAAATTTCCAAAAGTAAGAGTATATGACGGCGCTATATATGAGTGGGTAGCAGATCCATCCAATCATATTGAATAGCGTAACTCCCGCTCTATATGATTGCCTGCCTACCTGTTAAGGCAAACCATGCCCTCGGCGATGTCTTGGACAGGCCTCGTCACAGGAAGTATGAGAGCGTTGAAAAACGTTACGCCCGCTGACAGATGCTATCGTCTGTCAGTAGAACAATGACCTGGGTGTCGGATGAAGGCGTCCGACACCGGCCAAGCGGTTCAATTTGGATGTTTTTCAACGCTCTCAATATGATTGGGAAAGACTCTGCTTTACTTTAATGGGCAGGGTCATTTATGCGGCTTTTAGTAGATAAGTTGCTTGTTTGCCCCCGAGCGGTAAGAATAGCTGAATCGCTCTGCGTCGCATTTCGAGACCCAAATCACACCAAAAGTGCCAGAATGCTTCGTAAGTGTCTCGCAGGTCGTCATAATCCTCAATTGGCTGGTGAGTCTTGGTGATAGCTACGTCAATTCCCTCAATGTGGGCACTATTAATCAGGGCACTTTATTGTAGACACTTGTCGGACCGGCGAAGGCCGGTATCCAGACGAATTCGTGCTTGTCTGGATTCCGACCTGCGTCGTAGTGACAGAGCTCAATGTCAACTATAAAATGCCCCCCTTAATAATACACGGTTAATACTCTCATCTATTCATACCTGAGAGCATCGATGGGATTCAGAGCTGATGCTTTCCTTGCAGGATAATAACCGAAGAAAACCCCCACTCCGCCAGCAAAACAAAATGAGAGAATAACAATCCCCGGATTTATCAACGTGTAGAGTTCGGTGAAGCTGTTGATAACTGTGCAAGTAAGGATAGCGAGAAGAATACCGATTATTCCACCGATAAGACTAAGAACAATAGCTTCAGTGAGAAACTGAATCAGCACGTCGCTGCTCCTTGCGCCAACCGACAATCTGATTCCAATCTCGCGAGTTCTTTCCGTGACGGATACAAGCATTATATTCATTATTCCAATGCCTCCTACGATTAATGAAACACCGGCAATAGCTCCCAATAGCATTGTCATTGTTCTGGACATCTCGGATACGGCTTCGGTGATCTCCGCCTGGTTTCTGATGTTGAAGGTATCATCCTCGCCAGGATTGAGTCGTTGCGCCTCCCGCAGCAACACACGCATCTCCTCCTGAGCATCATCCAGTAATTCCGTCGATATGCCGCTCGCGTATATCATGTCAATGTAACGTCCGCCCTTTAATCTGTATAAGACGGTAGTAGACGGCGCAAGGATTATATCGTCCTGATCTTTCCCCATTCCGCTCTGTCCCTTTTCGGCAAGTACGCCGATCACCTTGAACGGGGTGTTACGGATGCGAACATTCTCTCCGACAGGGTCCTGATCGGGAAACAGTTCTTCCGCGACAGTCATTCCCAGCACAGCAACCTTCCTGTTTGCGATCACATCCCGATCGGTGAAAAACTCGCCACTCGCCACCGACCAATCACGAATCGACAGGTATTCCGGTGAGACACCGGATATTTCGGTGCTCCAGTTGTTACCGCCGCCTATTATCTGTCCACCGGAGCGAACCATCGGCGATATCCACTGTATTAAGGTTGCCTCCTGCTTCAGTTTCTCGACGTCATCCATCGTGAACCGATTGTAACTTCCCGCACCACGGCTTACCCCACCGGATCTACTATGTCCAGGAAAAACTACGATAAGATTAGCGCCTAAGTCGGCAATCTGTTTTTCAATCTGTGCCGAAGAGCCTTCGCCTATGGCAACCATAACAATGACCGCGCATACACCGATGATTATTCCCAGCGAAGTAAGCAGGCTGCGTGTCCGGTTTTTCATTATACTGTTTATGGATACTTTGAGGATATTCCTAAGTTGCCTCATTTCTCTTCTGCTCCTAATTTCGCCAGATCTTGCCTTGCATTGCGTCGTTTTAAGACCGGCAAGTCACGTCGAATAGTCCCATCCCGCATCTCGACGATTCGCTTCGCATATACAGCGATTTCCTGTTCGTGCGTAACAAGGATAACAGTTATGCCCTGGTCATTCAAGTCCTGAAAGACCGAGAGGACGTCAATAGAGGTCTTTGTATCCAGGTTGCCGGTTGGTTCGTCAGCCAGAATAATCGCCGGGCGATTCACCAGCGCGCGCGCGATGGCAACACGCTGCTGTTCTCCGCCCGAAAGTTGATTCGGCTTGTGATGCTGGCGATCGCCGAGACCGACCCGTTCGAGTGCTTCTACAGCCGACCGCCGGGGATCTTTAATACGACCTGTGCGGTCATAAACTAATGGAAGTTCGACATTTTCCAGCGCTGATGTGCGCGGCAGCAGGTTGAAAACCTGAAATACAAACCCTATCTTCTGGTTGCGAATGTCGGCATATTCATTTCCGTTGAGTGAATTAACGTTGATGCCATCAAGGAAATAATCACCCGAGGTCGCCTGATCCAGGCAGCCGAGGAGATTCATCAGGGTGGATTTGCCGGAGCCCGATGAGCCCATAATGGCAAGGAATTCATCCATTCTCACCGACAGGTTTATGCCCCGCAGAGCTTCGACCGAAACTTCACCCACCCGGTATGTTTTCGTGAGTTGTTTCGTTTCAATCACACTGTCCATCAGAGCCTTCCCAATCCTCTTTGGGGAGGGGCTGGAGGTGTGCTTGAGACATTCTTGTTTGATACTGTTGATTTAGTGCTGCCGCATATAAAACTCATCCCCTCGTGCAAGCCTTCCTCAGTAGTGATCTCGGTCGAGCGTCCGTCGGTTATACCGGTTCTCACGTGTTTAACGGCAAGGTTTCCATCCTCGTTCATGAACCAGAGTCGAGCGACCGTTTCATCTGCCTGGTCCGGAGGTGGAAACGGCGGTTTCTGTTCAGCGCCGGATGACTGCCAACGCCGCTTCATGTCGTCAGGCATTTTCGCAAAATCGGGTGGCGTTCCTTGAGGCGGCTTTATTCCCTTATATAAAGCGTTCATCATCTCATCGGAAGGTTGGTATTTTAATGCCGTGTTGGAGATTAACAATGCGTCCACCCGTTGTTCGATTATAAAATCGACGGTCGCGGTCATGCCCGGGAGTAACAGGTTATTATCGTTGTTCGCATCGATCACCGCCGTGTAGTTGACCACGTTCTGCACCGTCTGAGGCTGCAGGCGGACCTGCTGGACAGTGCCGCTGAAGGTTTCATCGGGATAAGCCAACACGGTAAAACGAACCTTCTGTTTATCCTTGATCTGACCGATGTCGCTCTCATCGACGAGGGCTTGAATCTCCATCCGGGACAGATCCTCAGCGATTGTGAACAGGACGGGAGCCGACAGGCTGGCGGCAACGGTCTGCCCCTCTTCGATATTTCGTTGAATTACTGTTCCGTCGATCGGTGAACGTATAACCGCGTAGCTCAGATTCTGTCTGGCACGCTCCAATTTGGCACGCACGGACCTTATGGAAGCCTGTTGTGTCTGCAGACTGGTCTTATAGGGAAGGAACTCCGCTTCGGACAGGAAACCCTTTTCGAACAGTGGAGCGTTTCGTTCGTAATCTGAAAACGCCTGATCCAGCTGCGCCCGCGATTGCTCGACACTCGCTTCGGCTTCGATTACGGCTGCTTCAAGGATCGAAGTGTCCAGCACCGCGAGCAGTTGTCCCTTGCTTACCCGATCGTTGAAATCCGCATAGAGTTCAGCGATGGTGCCGGAAACCTGAGTGCCGATCTCAACGGTACTCACGGCTTCGATGGTGCCAGTGCTGGTGATGGTGTTCTCCAGGTCGCCTCTGACCAGGGTCGTGAATCGGAATTGATCATTCTTGCTGCCATTCCGGGAGATGTAAATGATGCTCGCAGTTCCGAATGCTACGATCAGAATCATAGCAGCGATGATAATCTTTTTCATACTTTCACTTATCCTCAATTGAACAGTTTTACTGCGGCATCGATGTTCCCGCGGCAATAACATATTGCCACATATTTCAGCAGTAAGTTCCAATCTGCCTGAGCGCGATCATTCGCCGCAGATACATACTGCGCTCGGACCTGGCTCAGCTCTGTGTAGGTCGATGCCCCAACTTCATATCGCGCCTGCGAAGCCTCCAAAGCCTGTTCGGTGTATTTGAGCTGGGCTTGGGCGGCTTCGCGCTGTTTTATCGCCGTCTCGTAATCGAGAAGCGCCTGTTCTATTTCGAGCCGGATGCTCAGCCTCAGGTTCTCGACGTTAAGTTTCTGATCGGAGAGCTTTATTCTCGCCTGCTCGATGCTGGTCTTCGTCTGAAATCTATCAAATAGCGGGATCGAAACGGATAGACCGATCCCTAATGAGGGATTGGTATCGATGAATTGATCGGCGAAACCGGCTGCGGATGAAGAGTTTAGGTAACTTGAGCCGACATTCGCGGACAGCGATGCCGAGGGCAGAAGAGCTGAACGCGCCGCCTTGATATCCTTCTCCAGCGCCAGTCTGTGCAATTTTTGAGCTTCCATGTCGGATCGCTGTGAGAACACGATGTCGATCGGCAGGTCTGAATCAGCCCCGATTATCAGTGAAATGAAGGAATCCAGCGGTGGCGCTACGAATTTCACATCGCCGGTCGGTTCCCTCCCAAGGATTTTCAGCAATTGAAGATAGCTGATTTGATAATCCCTTCTTGCGGTTAACAGGCCGAGTTCAGCCTGTGAGATATCCGCCTTCTGCTGCAAGACATCGCTGACCGGACGATTGCCGGCTTTATAGAACGCCTCGATGCGGTCGAGCTGCAACCGCTGCGTTTCCAAGTTTTCCTCTTCAATCCCGATGAGTTCCTCCTTCAACACGACCTCGGTGAATCTGTTGATCGCGGTGAGGATTATTGACTGTCGTTGGTAGTCGAAGTTCTTTTTGGTCGACGCGTATTCAAGTCTGGCTTTTTCGTAAGCGGTTATATCCCGGAATCCATTGAAAAGGTTAAGGCTCGATGAAAGTGAAGCTCTCATCAAGGCACCGGTCTGATCCTCGATGTCTACTTCGTGACTCATCTTGTAGTCCCGCGATAAAGAGACTGACGCCGACATAGCGGGATAAAAATCTGCCTTAGCCTGAATCAAACTCAATTCGTAGCTGGCGCTCTGGTTGGATGACTGCTTTAAATCGATGTTGTCGCTTAACGCTGTTTGAATAACCTCGCTCAATGTCATATAGGTGACATCCTGGGCATGAGCGGGATTAACGCACACAATGAGAGCCGCCATTCTCAGGATCAGAGTGATCAGCTTATTCATTTCACCGACCTTGGTTCGCACATTTTATTCACTTTTATTCTCTGGGATGGATGGCTTTGCCAGCGTGTAATTAATCCATATATCCTTGTCCTGAGATCCACCTCCCATGCCGCCACCAGGAGGTCCACCTCCCCTGCCGCCGCCTGGAGGTCCGCCCCCCATGCCCCCAGGAGGTCCACTTCCCTTGCCACCACCAGGAGGTCCGCCTCCCTTGCCACCACCGGGAGGTCCGCCTCCCATACCACCGATTTCAAACCCGATACTGATATCAGTGCCTGCTTCAGCGCCGATGGCATAAAGACCCTTATCCGCCTGGTCGAGCGGGATAGCTAATTCGTAGGTAAAAACACCGTTCAAATTACCCAGGCTGGCAGCAGGACCGAGTGAGCCGTCGAGTTTCAGGTTGATGCCCTGCTCCTCTGGTCCGAACAAAACGAGGAGCTGTTCAATCACCGGTTTTTGAGCGCCCGGCATCGGCATCCTTTGTCTGGAAGGATCTCCAAACCCCGGTCTCTCACCCTTCGCGGGATCGAAGTTGACCGTCGGGTTGCAGATGTATCGAACGCCGAAGTCCTTTTTCTTCGCTCCGGATTTGTCGAACCAAGCTGTAAAACCCTTTCCTGATGCTGATAGCAGCAACTTGGGATCCCTAAACATAAACATGATATAGACATGTTCGGCATCGTTGCATATCCCGAGCGAGACGCCGGCATCCTTGAGGTAGGTGAACGGCATGGCATTCCAATCTGCGCTCTGACCATCTACGGTTATTGGAGCGTCAGTCCACCGACTTTGGATCACTTTACCGGAACAACCCACGACTAAAGGTATAATCAGCAATTCCGTAACCGGCCTCCAAAAACTGACAGGCATGACCTCTCCATCATTTGATTGATGTTTACTCTTGAAACATATTAACCAGCCCAATCACGCGGTATGATCGTTCAATAATTGAAATGGATGGAGAATAATGGATGTCGAGTCAAGATTCTCATGTAGATTCGGTTCCTTGGCGCTTGATGAACAGCATTATCACATAGTGGTGACCGCGGTCGACGCCGGAAACTACACCTGCGACGTGCAGCCGATTGATACGACCATGCCGGTTTGCTTCAATGCCAAGGTTGCTTAACTCAGTATCCATAAAATCGGGGAAACATCAGTTTACGAAGGAGGTATGGAGAGATTCGAAGGAATAGCACACTCGATGATGCCCTTCGATATTACTGTGAACAAGAGTAACTCAATTAATCCAGTGGACCACTCAGAAATAGAACTGGAGTCAAGGTCCGCTAGGATAGTTCGTGAAGCGGTTGATGGACTATACAAATATGGATGCGCGGTGTGGTGTCGAAAATTAGTCACGTATCGCAACCAATTACTTATCACTGTCCGCTCAATACTGACCGGGAGAAATCCAATTGCTGAATGGAACCGTTTTGTCCAAGCAGGCGGCTGGTACTTCCTTCAGTATCCACAGCTGTGCCCATGAGTGAGTCCCTCCTTCTGAAATCCTCTGAAGCTGCGACCCAACTTGGTGTGAGCAAATCTACGCTCCACCGCTGGGTCAAGGCTGGGAAGATAGAGTGCGTCAGGATTGAGGAGAATTCGGTGTATTTCACCCGCGAAGCGATAAAGGAATTCATCCAGAGGTATCGGAAACGGTATGAGCCAGCATCAGTTGAACAGGTTACATCTCCTTTTACGGCATAAGAAAGAGATTGAGCTCCTCTTCGGGAGCGCGAAGTTTCTTATCTGTTTAACCAGGCACGAAGGGAGGTGATGTGTGATGCCATCGCTGAGTAAGAGATTGTGGTCTTCAGGTCGAGTTACATGGGATATCAGGTACTGGAAGGATGGAAGACAGCATACGTTCACAATTGGTGAAACGGACCGCCGCACCGCAGAGAAAACATACAAGAGATTCTGCCGCAGGCTTTCAGAAGGAAGAGTCGATGGAAAGGATCTCATCAGCAGAGCAACATCGACACATTCTCCTGTACCGTTTCTTTCCGAGCTGGCCGAGAAAACACGTATATTTGCCGAATCAAATAAGAGTGAAAAGACAAAAAACCGTGAACAGAACGTATTCAACAATCTCATCAGGGTCCTGGGAGACATCTCACTCGATGAGGTTACGCCAGCGAAAGTGGAAGAATATAAGGAAAAGAGACTGAGAGAGGTGGGAGCGCCAACCATCAATATTGAGATACGCGTCCTCAACACCGCGCTACATCAAGGGGTAATACTCAGATGGTTGGAACCATCTCTGCGACAGTCATTCAGGCAGATCAAGGTTCCGGAATCAGAGCCCCACGAATGGCTTGATAATCAGCAAATTGACCAGCTTCTTTCCACAGATGTCACTGAATTCAGAAACTACCTCCTTTTCATGTTGAACACGGGTTGTCGTAGGAATGAGTCGTTGGGGATTACATGGAGCGATGTAGATCTCGAAAAAGGGCAGATAGTCATTCGTGGTACAGTAGGGAAGATGGGAAAACGTCGAACAATACCGGTAAATAATACACTGTTGGAGTTACTGATGAACTGATCCAGAAGCAGGGTGGGTCGGCTCTTTCCCGATTATACTCCAAATCAGATTTCGATGAAATTCCGCAGGTGGGCGAAGCAGCTCTGGTTTCCTAAAGGCATATCGCTACATAGCTTGCGAGCAACATTTGCCTGCCATCTAATCAAGGAGGGAGTTGAGATCTATACCGTAAGTCGGCTTCTGGGCCACAGCAGTGTGAAAGTTACAGAAAAACATTACCTGGCATTGGATCCCTACCATGTCAGGACAGCGGTAAACAGGCTGAGGTTCGGTAATGCCGGAGACTGAACCTCTATATTCGAACTCGCATGAAACAATGAGAGGCCCCAGCTATATGGGGCCTCTTTTTTTATAATCCTCACTTATCGGTTTAGACATCAGCTGCACTTTCGTCGTCAGGTTGCTGAAGACAATTTTTTAGCAATATCGTTGTGACCTCTTGTGACCTATATGTGACCTCCACAAAAACCAGGGGTCAGGCAAATCACCTAACCCCTTAATAAACAAGTAGCCCTTACGTTAACGAGTCTCGTACGATTTCTTTCATGGTAAGGCTTGTAAAATCGAAATTTAGCAAATCGCTGCCCATCAGGCTTTCCGTCGACGACCAGATTTTCGCCTGTCCCCGGCGCCTGGGACGATACCTGGCGTTACTTCGCGAATGTATCCCGGACGCTTTAAAACGGGGGAGAAAAGGTTAGTCCACGTTTCAATGGTTGTATTTGGCGGATCATATTCTTTGAGTTGATCAACCAACCGTTTAAAGTCTAATCTGATTGGGGGTACATCTGTATACAACTCACTGGAGAAGATCGTATATGGTTCTATAATGTCATCTTGAATTAGTTCGTCAGGACTAACATATTCAAGATAACGCTCTTCCGGTTCACCATTCCTGGTTTTTATACGAAGAAGCTGCGATCCTCCCCAATCTATGTAGCTTGCCAGAAGGATTTTTAATAGGCTGCAACGCTGAATCAGGTCTAATTCATCCAGTCCACGGGTTTCTCCAATAGTTGAAACAAATTCTCTGAAGAGACCTCGGTTCACTGTTTCAAGTTGTTCAACCCACATCAAAGTTGTTTCATATTCCTCTTCCTTGAAAGCGTGTGGATCGTCCTCTATGCAGATTTGATTAATATTTTCTTCAGTGCATCCGAATATTATTTTGTGTTCCGCAGGAGACATATCAGCAGCTTTATTTGATTGTGTATATTCTTGAATTTATTTGTCTTAAAGCTAAATATTGTGGCCATTTCTTACAGTCCTTTGGCATGGCAATATATAATATATATTGAAGCAAGTCAAGTCCTAAGGTTGCTAAATTTCCTGCCTTGTGATTTTTAGGGCTTATTGTAGTTATTGATTTCCTAAATACTTCTGTATCAAGAATATCTACATAAAAAATCATTGAGACATAAACTGATTTCACAAACGACTGTATTGTCGATTATCCATGTTCATCTATAATAAAATAACTTTTTTATGATATTTTTAATGCAGCTATTGACAATTTATAATTATTACTTTATAATATAATTGTAAACAAAATTCTTTTTATGATATTTTTCTTATTAGTATTTTCTATTATTTTTCAATTTGATAGTCGAAATACTTGACAATTTATGAAAATTGTATTATACTATAAGTAGATAAAAGAATAATTGTTCTTCATATCACCATCTGATAATAGGGCCGCATTTGCGGTTCTTTTATGGAGAAGTGGTGAAAAAACTTGCAAATGGAATATTTTTAGTTGTATTAAAATGTTGAAATTAATGTTAAATAGAAGTGGGGATTAATTATGGGAATTCATCCAACAACAATTAAAAAATTAGAAGATCGGAAAAGGTGTGAAGCTGTAATTCAGGCGTTGAAACTAAATTACAGTAAGAAATACATACAGGATATATTAACCCGACCGTTTAATAGTTGACAAATTACACATCAGCATATTTAACATGTTTTGCTCTAAAAAAGCCTTTTATATGTGTAGGCATTTTCTGAAT
>MWJR01000069.1 GCA_002127415.1 Calditrichaeota bacterium AABM5.125.24 | reverse complement strand
AGATAATGCTGTCCATCAATGGCATAATTTAGGAATAAGCAAGTATTTAGGATTTAGTAGAAAAATAATATCTAGAACGAATCTTCCGGCATTTCCTGTTACGAGATTAACTGAACCAAGTTATCCTCTCGCCGGTCGAGTCAAAGAAATCCTCACCTCACGCTTGAAAGGAGCAGAGAATTTTCATAAGGCACTTCATTTTGCTATTCGGGAAACTGTAGAAAACGCATTTGAACACGGTCAAACAAAGCATTGTTATATGTGCGCTTACTCAGTTCCTACAAAAAACTTAGTGAGATTATGCATTCTTGATACTGGAATAGGTATTCCGAATTCTATGCGATCAAGTCAACGCTATAGGATAGAAAGCAATGTTGAAGCAGTGAAATTATCCTCAAATTACGGTATATCCAGTAAAGCAGAAGATAGAGGAATAGGTCTATACATATTAAGAGATGTTGTTGAAAAGAATGAAGGAATTTTATCAATTCTATCTGGCAATGCTTTGGTAGACATTTCAAAGAAAATAAAGGGGAATGAGTTATCTTTTAGTTTTTTAGGCACTATCATAAAACTAACATTAAAAACACGTAAAGAGTTTTACTATATCGATGTAGCAAGTTGGGAGGAGTTATAAAGCATGAAAATATTATTGAAACAAGCATTACAGCGTCCGGGTTCTCTTCGTCAGATTGGTCAATTAGTAAGATCGAAAATAAAGGAATTTTGGAAAGACCACGATGTGGTAACTCTTGATTTCGGGGGAGAAACTATTGCTTCCGGATCCCTATTCGATGAGATTGCCAAGCTGTTCGATGAATTCCCTAAAGAGGAAGTTAAACGAAGACTCGTATTTATTAATATAGATCCTTGGGACGAGAGGTTAATAGTTCATTTGGCAAAGTTGCGCCTGAATAGACAAAAGGAAGCGGTTAAAACTTGAGTATTCTTGTCAACGAGCAGACCCGCGTTGCGGTGCAGGGCATCACCGGCGGTGAGGGGACCTTCCACACCGAGGCGATGCTGGCATACGGCACAAAGGTCGTCGGCGGGGTGACCCCGGGGAAAGGGGGAACGCGTCATCTGGGTCTGCCGGTGTTCAACACGCTAGCTCAGGCGGTAGAAGAAGAAGGCGCGGACACCACGGTCGTCTTCGTCCCGCCACCCTTCGCTGCCGATGCGATAATGGAAGCCGCCGAGGCCGGTATAAAACTGGTGGTCTGCATCACCGAGGGGATCCCCACCCGCGATATGGTCGAGGTCTATCAATACCTGAAATCACGTCCGACCCGTCTGGTCGGCCCAAACTGTCCAGGGGTGATCTCACCGGGTAAATCGAAGGTCGGGATTATGCCCGGTGATATACATATCCCCGGACCGGTGGGGGTTATCTCACGCTCCGGAACCCTCACCTACGAGGCGGTCGGGCAGCTCACCGGGTTGGGGTTGGGTCAGTCAACATGTATCGGCATCGGGGGGGATCCAATCGTCGGAAGCAGCTTCATCGACCTGCTCGAGCTGTTCGAGGCTGACCCGGACACCGGAGCAGTCGTCATCATCGGTGAGATCGGCGGTTCAGCCGAGGAAAACGCCGCTGAATTCATCTCCGAACGCTTCTCGAAACCGGTGGTAGCCTTCATTGCTGGAAGAACCGCACCGCCCGGACGGAGAATGGGGCACGCCGGTGCCATCATCGCCGGCGGAAAGGGAACCGCTGCCGAAAAGATCGCAGCTCTGAAAGAGGTCGGTGTCTTCGTGGCTGAGAGCCCTGCCGAAATCGGCGCCACGACCAAGAGGGCTCTCGAAGAAACCTAACCCGGAACCCACGCCTGATTCACATACGGAAGATATAATGGCCGAAACTGTTGACACCAAGGTCCCCGTCGCTGCCGAACACGAGGAGGCCGCAGCCCTCGGTGAGGACACGGTAACCATCTCCTCCAGCGACAATCAAACCAGCGTTACCATCCACCGGCACTACTGCAAGGGGTGTGAGATCTGCGTCGAGGTCTGTCCCAAGGAGGTGCTGAGGATGATTGTCGCTACGGACCGGTGGGAGGGTAGCCTGGTGGAAGTGGTGGACATTGAGGCTTGTAACGCCTGTATGCTCTGCGAATATCAATGCCCCGATTTCGCTATTGAGGTTTATAGCGCCAGGAAGGATATGAAAAAGAAGGAGAAGAAGGCGATTGCCGCAGCAACAAAATAACGGACGCCGGGTGGTGTTCTGGCCCGGTAACGAGGTGATACCGGAGGCGGCCATTGCGGCCGGGTGTCGCTTCTTCGCCGGTTACCCCATCACCCCTTCATCTGAGATGGCCCATATTATGTCGAGAAGGTTGCCGCAGGTGGGTGGCGTATTCATTCAGATGGAGGATGAGATCGCAGCTATGGGGGCTCTGATCGGCGCCTCGTTGACCGGTGAGAAGGTTATGACCGCCACCAGCGGCCCAGGATTCTCCCTCAAACAGGAGAATATAGGCTACGCCTCAATGATCGAGGTTCCCTGTGTGGTGGTGAACGTGATGCGGGGTGGCCCCTCGACCGGCCTGCCCACGGCTCTCGGACAGTCCGACATTATGCAGGCCCGCTGGGGAACACACGGCGACAGACCCGTCATAGCCCTGACCCCCTCCTATCTCGATGAGGCCTATATGGAGACCATCCGGGCCTTCAACCTGGCCGAGAAGTTCCGGATGCCGGTCTTTGTCCTGCTAGACGAGGTCATCGGCCATCTGTCGGAGAAGATTGAGATACCCGACCCTTCGGAATACGAGCTCGTCGAACGACCCCGGCCCAAGGTTCCCCCTGAGCAGTATATCCCGTATGACAGTTCAGAGTCGGACATCCCACCGCTGGCTGACTACTTCAGCGGCTACAGATTCCATATGACCGGACTTAACCACGATAAAACCGGCTTCCCGACCACCAATCCCGCTATCTGCCAGGCTGAGAACGAGAGAATGATGAGGAAGGTCGATGCGCACCTGAGCGAGATTGAGAAATACGAGGAGTATCTTACAGAAGACGCAGATGTCGGGGTTATAGCGTTCGGTTCCACGGCCAGGGCGGCGATGGTGGCGGTCAACGATGCCCGCGAAAGGGGGATAAAGGCCGGTCTGCTGCGTCCGATTACCCTGTGGCCCTTCCCGGAAGAGGCGGCTCGAAATCTGGGAAAACGTTCTAAAGGGATTGTGGTTCCCGAAGCCAACCTGGGTCAGTTGATCTACGAGGTCCAGCGGGTGGCCGGCTGCACCGGACCGGTGGTCGGGGTTAATAAGGTCGGCGGGGTTCCGATATATCCGGGGGAAATCCTGGCCAAAATCGAGGAGCTGGCATAAGATGGCTATGCACTATAAAGACTTCCTGCGGATAGACCACATGCCGCATATGTGGTGTCCGGGCTGCGGCATAGGGATAATCGTCAAGGCGATGCTGCGCGCCATACAGACTGTGGAATGGCCAATCAACGACATTGCGGTCATCTCCGGCATCGGCTGCACCTCCCGGGCTCCGGGCTACCTGGATATGAACACACTGCATACCACCCACGGCCGCGCCCTGACCTTCGCCACCGGCATCAAACTGATGCGTCCGGACAAGCACGTGGTAGTGATATCAGGAGACGGCGACGCGGCTGCCATCGGCGGCAATCATCTGGTTCACTCCTGTCGACGCAACATTGACATCACCCTGATTATTGTCAACAATAACATATACGGTATGACCGGCGGCCAGTGTTCACCCACTACCCCGCTGGGCGCCAAGGCTGCCACCTCACCATGGGGCAACGCTGATCCGCCCTTCGACATATCCAGCCTGTGCAAGGGGGCCGGAGCAACTTACGTGGCTCGCGGTCACGTCGGCTCGGGTGTGCAGCTCGAACGGCTCATACGCGGGGGATTGAACCACAAAGGCTTCGCGGTCATCGAGGTGCTGTCCAACTGTCATACCCAGTTCGGACGCCGCAACAAGCTGAGCGATCCGATCGAGCTCATCAACAACATCGTCGCCAAAACGGTGAACGTCCGCCAGGCAGCCAAGATGAGCAGGGAGGAGCTGGCCGGTAAATATCCCGTCGGCCTCCTGCATCAGGATGAGGAACGAGAGGAATACTACGAGGCCTATAAGAAGGTGATCCAGCTCGCAGAGGCCGCCCTTAAAAGATGATCGAACAGGAGAATATCACCGATGAGTGACCATTTCGAAGCGCGGTTTGCCGCTGTGGGCGGACAGGGGATACTCCTGGCCGGCGAAATACTGGCTGTAGCCGCAATCAGCTTCGAGGGGAAATACGCCCTCGACAGTCCCACCTACACGGCTCAGGTGCGCGGAGGGCCCACCAAGGTTGATGTAATTATTGACTCCGAGCGGATCCAGTTCCCCCGCACCACCGCCATCGACTTTATGCTCTGCCTGGCCCAACGCTCCTGGAACCAGTTTGCCTTTGACCTGAAAGAGGATTGCATCGTCCTGATAGACCCCTCCCTGGTGCACGAGGTGGATGAAAGATACCGGATCTATCGACTGCCGATAATCGAGATAACCAAAAAAGAGATGAAAAAGATGGTCTATACCAGCGCCGTATCGCTGGGAGCGATGGCAGGATTGACCAACGTGTTGAATCCCGAATCAATCAGGAAAGCACTGCTTCAGAAGGCGCCGCCCGGAACTGAGGAACCGAATATGAAGGCATTTAAACTCGGGCTTGAGGCCATCAAACAGTTAATGGCGTCAGGTTAGGAACCTGACGCCGCAAAAGCTGCTTATTATGGAACGAACGCTACTGATAATAAAACCCGATGGGGTTCAGAAACATCTTATCGGTGAGATACTCAGCCGGGTAGAAGGCGCAGGATTGACCATTAAGTCGATGCGGATGCTGCAGCTGGACCGCCGAACGGCTGGCCGCTTCTATGCCGTCCACCGGGGCAAACCCTTCTACCAGAGCCTCATCGAGTATATGACCTCCGGCCCGGTCGTGGTCACAGCCCTGGAGGGGTTGAGCGGGGTTAACCGGCTCAGGAGCCTGATCGGCGCAACCGACCCAAGCCAGGCCGAAGAGGGAACCATCCGGCGGCTCTATGGTGACAGCATTGAACGCAACACGGTGCACGGCTCCGATTCGGCCGAGAACGGCCTGGTCGAGACCGCATTCTTCTTCGGAACCGCCGAACTCGACATAACCACCGAAAATGCTCAGGATGAAAGCTATGTCAACAGATAAACTTGATAATCTGATTGACTCCGACTATCAGGCGCAGCCCTCGGAGGCTGCATTAGACAGTTTGGTAGTCATCGGCGGCGGAACGATGGGGCAGGGGATCGCCATATCAGCCGCCAAACGTGGGATAGAGGTTCTTCTTATTGAGAAGAACGACGAAGTTCTTAAGCGCTCGTTGGAGGAGATATCCGAGAACCTGAACCGCGAGATCGCCCACTGGGCAATTACTGAATCGGAGAAGAATGCGATCCTGTCCCGCATCAAGGGCGGCGTGGATTTCACTGAGATTTCCAACCAGCAATATTTCATCGAAGCGCTTCCCGAGAAGCTCGACCTGAAGAGAACCATCTTCAACAGACTTGACCAGCATTGCATCGCTGAGGCTATCTTCATCACCAACACCTCCACCCTCTCGATAACCGAGCTTGCCTCGGCCACCGAGCGACCCGACCGGGTAATCGGGATGCACTTCCTGAATCCTGTGCCCAAGGTCAAGGTTGTGGAGCTGGTGCGGGGGCTGAACACCTCTGTAGCTACCTTTCACAAGGCGCTGGCGCTGGCCGAAAGGCTCGAACGGACCGCCATCGAGGTCTTCGAATCACCCGGCTACGTGACCACACGGGTGATGATGCCGCTGGTTAACGAGGCTATCGAGGTGCTGATGGAGGGGGTGGCTTCGGCTGAGGATATCGACACCGCCATCCGGCTCGGCTTCGAACTGCCCCACGGACCCCTGGCGATGGCCGACGCGATAGGTCTCGACCTGGTCCTGAACTGGCTCGAAACCCTCTTTCACGATCTGGGTGATCTGAAATATCGACCCTGTCCACTCTTGAGGATGCTGGTCCGCGCCGGCAACCTGGGGGTTAAGACCGGCCAGGGCTTCTTCCGCTACGACCAGGAAGGGGTGATGATACCTGGTTCAGGCCAGACTGCCGCAGCATACGAACGGTTCCTGAAGACATAGATCACCAAGTGGCCTTCCCCGCAGCTACCCTACGTTAAGGCACTCGTATTGAACGCAATCTACACCTCATCGTCAGTCGAAGAGAAAGGGGGTCGCACCGGCATCTTTCGGTCAGCGACCCCGATCTTTTTTTCTATCGGTATCCTTCTGATCCTGTCGGTTGTCGGGTGCGACATCCGGTTCGGTAAGAAGAAAAGCGACGAAGAGTCTGAAACTGCCGCACCTGTGACCCTGACAACCGTCGAACGGGGTGACATATCCAGCTTCCTGCGGCTGAATGGTTATCTCGAGGCGGACAGGGAGGTGGAGGTCTTCGCCAGAACCATCGGCAGAGTGGTTAAGTTGACAGTCGAGGAGGGGGACAGGGTAACGGCCGGTCAATTGCTGGCGCGTATCGATGACAGCGAACAGAAACTGGCACTCGAACGTGCCCGGGCTGCCGTTCAGAGGGAGACGTCAGCCTGCGACCGGGCTGAAGAGCTCTTCGGAGGAAAGATGCTGTCAGAGGACGAATATGAACAGGTCCGCCTTGCGGTCCAGGATGCCGAGCTTAATCTGCAGCAGGCCGAGCTGTCGCTTGAATATACCAGGATAACCGCCCCATTCACCGGCACTATTGCGGAGCGGATGATAGACCTCGGTGACCAGGTTGATCTCTCGAGACCCCTGTTTGAGATAGTAGATGTCAACATCCTGCATATCCACGGCTGGGTCGCGGAAACCGATCTTCCCTACCTGAAGGTCGGTCAGGAGGCTGCAGTTGTCACCCGGACGCAGCCTGAAGATCCGGCTGTGGCCCGCATCGTCCGCATAAGCCCCGTCGTTGATCCCACCTACGGCAAAGTCAAGGTCACCTTTGAGATCTCAGGCTCAGGAAACGAGATCAGGCCCGGTCAATTCGTTGAGCTGCAGTTAACCATCAACACCCACCGGGACGTGATGTTGATACCGAAGAAGGCGCTGATCTACGAGGTCGGTGTGCCGGTCGTTTTCCAGGCTCGCGACAGCCTGGCCCTGCGCAGGCCGATCGAGCTGGGTCTTGAATCCGGTGATGTTGTGGAGCTCTGCAGCGGCCTGACTCCCGGGGACAGCATTATAATCGAAGGTCAGGCGACCCTGCGAGACAGCTCCCGGATCAGGGTCATTGAAAAGTAAAAAGGCAGAAGGGTAAAGTATATTTAGTGATTCCTCGCTATATCGTATGGGAAGAACTATCAAACATCTGGGTGACAAGCGTCCCGCGGGCAGCTTTGTATCCGGGTTTCGCGGCGTCAGGTTGAGAACCTGACGCCATTTTCCGGCCGGGTTAAAAACCCGGCTCGGCGAAAGGTAAAATCCTCACTTATAACCACTCCTTTTCTAATTTTTAATTTTTAATTTCTGTATTATGTTGCACCCCCCCGAAATAACCCGCTCACCATATTACCTTCCCATACGCCGACCGGTTGCATCGGTGATGGTGGTTCTAACGGCTGTTGTCTTTGGCCTTCTATCCTACCGCCTGCTGCCGATCAATATGATGCCTGAGATCACCTACCCATCACTCACCGTCCGCACCGAATACTCGGGCGCGGCTCCCGAGGAGGTTGAAAACACCATCACCCGTCCCCTCGAACAGTCCCTCGGGGTGGTCAGAGGCCTGGTCGAGATCTCCTCTTCATCGAGGGCCGAGATAAGCGACGTCCTGCTCGAGTTCGACTGGGGAACCGATATGAACCGTGCCACGCAGGATGTTCGTGAGAAACTCGATGTGGTGTTCCTGCCGGAAGAGGTGGGATCGCCGCTCATCCTGCGCTATGACCCGTCGCTGGACCCGATGATACGCCTGGGGCTGACCTCGGACTCCCTTGGGCCGCTCGAACTGCGCAGCCTGGCTGAAGATCTTATCAAACGAGAGCTCGAAAAGCTCGCCGGGGTCGCCGCCGTCAAGGTCAAGGGTGGGGAGGAGGCCGAGATCCGGGTGGCGGTTGATGCTGCAGAGCTCGACCTGCTCAATATTTCGATGGAGAGGATACTGCAGCGGCTGGCATCAGAGAACGTCAACGTCGCCGGAGGGCAGCTGCAGGAAGGCGAATCAGAGTTCATCATCCGCACTTTGAACGAGTTCCGCAGCATAGGTGAGATAGCGGACATCGTCATCGACTATCGTGGTGGGAGCATCATATCAGGTGTCAACCAACCATCTTATCCCCACACGGTTGCCGGGGGGGGAATAAGGGGGGGGCAAGGCGTTCCAATCAGGTTACGCGATATCGCCAGCGTAACCCGCAGGGGTGGCGAGCGCACCACTATAACCCGGGTCGCGGGGAGAGAATCGGTAGGGATCGACATCCATAAAGAATCTGACATCAATCCGATTGTGGTTTCCTCCCTGGTCAAGAAGTGTCTGTTCGGCGATAAGGGCAAAAAGAAGGTGCATCCCGGGAAGTCAGGCAGAAAAGAGAAACGCGGTCCCAAACCGCTGGCTGAGGTGCTGACCGAAAGGATCAAGATACACTTCCTGTCCGACCAGGCTGAATTCATCCGGCTGAGCGTGAACCAGGTTCGCTCGGCGGCTATTATGGGCGGCATTCTTGCGGTGATAGTCTTGCTGCTCTTCCTCGGGCAGATGCGGGATACGCTGGTGGTGGCGGTGGTGATACCGGTCTCGCTGGTCTGCGCCTTTGCAGCTATGCACATCACGAAGGTTTCGCTGAACATTATGTCTCTGGGGGGGTTGGCCCTGGGGATTGGAATGATGGTCGATAACGCCATCGTGGTGATCGAATCAATCCACCGCCGGCGCGAGAGTGGTGAAGAACCGACCTCGGCTGCGGTTATCGGCACCCGAACCGTCGGAGGTGCTGTAACCGCCTCAACCCTGACTACGGTAGTAGTCTTTTTCCCCATTGTCTTCGTGAGCGGAGTGGCCGGACAGGTCTTCGGCGATATGGCCCTGACCGTGATTATCGCCCTTTCAGTATCACTTTTAGTGGCGCTGTTCTTTATCCCGATGTTGATTGCCCGCGGCACAGAAAAGGGTCGGACAGCCAGGAACGGTTCATCAGACTGGAACCCACCCGGAATGAAGGCTGCCGAACCGCCACGGGAGTTAAGAAATGGTATCACCCGCTGGCGAAGGCTACATATCTGGCTGCGGATCCTGACAGCGCCGGTCGTGTTCCCTTATCTGCTGATCAGGTTTGTGATCGAGCTGTTGGTATGGCTGGGGTTCAGGGCCTGCTTTATAATTCTCATCGTTACAAGATGGATGGTATTCAGGCTGGTGAAGCCATCCTGGAAGCGGACCAGAGGGATTACAGGTGGCGTGGGCGTCCTCTTCAGGAGGGGTATCGAAGGACTTACCGAAAGCTATCTTACTCTTCTCAACTATCTGCTGACAAGACCGTGGCTGGTTATCCTGCCGCTGCTGTTGCTGTGTCTTTATTCCTTTGGGCTGTTACTGCCGCGTCTGGGTGGTGAGTTAATCCCCAGCATCAGCCAAGGAACCTTCGACATCGAATACACCCTGCCGGTGGGAACACCCCTGGAACGGACGGCTCAGATCGTGCTCCCGGTAGAACAGAAGCTGGCCGGGATGTCTGAGGTCAGGAAGGTCTCCAGCCGGATCGGCGGCGAGCTGATGAGCGCGGAGCAGTCGTCCCGCGGCCCGCATAATGCGGTTCAGACGGTTATGCTTCAGACGGGGGGTGACCTGGAGGCGCGCGAGGCACGGGTCACCCGTGCTGTGCGAGAGATGACATGCGACATACCATCCCTCGGTATGCTGATCACTCATCCCACACTGTTCACTTTCAAGC
>MWJR01000176.1 GCA_002127415.1 Calditrichaeota bacterium AABM5.125.24 | reverse complement strand
CCTTAAACCGCTCGACCACCTCGACTATGAGTGCTCCCGTCCCAACCATCAGCGGCAGCACCACCGGCAGCCGATACTCCGACGCCACAAAGAAGATGACGCAGCCGACGAAGTATGCCGCCAGCCAGAGCCAGGCCACCCGGGCCCGCTTCCAGCCGAACCTGCGCCACATTCGGATCAGCCCCGCCAATCCCAGAGGCCCTATCAGCCAGAAGCCGACCGGATTGAACTTCAGCAGCGGCGACAGGCTCCGGCCCAGATAGATGCTGATGTTGTTGGCGAACTCTGCCCGGTTCCAAAAATAGAAGATCTTGCGAGCCAGCAAGGTGATGTATCCGAACGGGTGATTGATCATCCAGTCGAGGGAGCGACTGAACCAGTAACTCCCGGCCTCGCGGGTGGTCAGCTCACGCCCCACCACCTCGGAGGCCACCCGTCGGTAGTCCTCATCCTCGTATTGTGGCTCAACCGATGAGAGGAAGGGCGCCTCCCAGTAAAGACCGGTGGCGTCGGGGTTGTTGCCGACGTGGAAGTTCATCCCCGCCGATGAGGTTGTCAAGGTAAAATCACCGCCGATCACCAGGTTGCGGATGCCGACAGGCAGCAGGATTATCAACACACCGACCGTCACTATCGCCGAATGCCGGACTGTGGTGGGGCGATGGTTCATGAAGAAAAGCAGATAGATCAGCGGCAGGAACATCAGCGCCAGCGGTCTGGCCAGAGCCGACAGCCCGAGCACTATGCCGAGCAGCCACAGATCCCGCCGGCGAGCCCCGGCAAGGACCGATTCGGTGAGATTGAGTATCACTGCAGATAAGAACAGGATGATGGTGGCGGTCAGCAGCGTGGCTTCATAGAAGATGAAGGGTGCATACAGGGCCGCCAGTCCGGCCGCTACCCAACCCACCGTCCGCCCCATCAGGCGTGCCCCCCAGCGATAGAGAAGCAGCACCGTTCCGACCCCCAACAGCCCCTGCAGCGCCATCATCTTCCACGGCAGGGCTCCGACGAGCGCATAGACCAGCCCGGTCAGATAGGGATAGAGCGGGCTCATAAAGAATATCCGGTCGCCGACCAGCTCCCCCTGACTGATAGCAGAGGCCCATTGGTGGTAGAAGGCGGCGTCGATTATCGGCAGCCCGACCAGATCAGTGCCGCTCACCAGCCACAGATGCACCCAGCGGAGCGCCAGCGCACCTAATGCGATCAACCAAAGCGCCAGACCGCCGCTCCTGAGGCTGTAATCATCGGTTTTGCTGAGGTCTTCAGTCATATAAATCTCTCCTGTCGCATACAACAACGGTGAATCACACCCGAAATTAACGCTCGACACAAGACAACACAAGGCTTCCCAGTCGGAGACCATCCCTCCTCTCTATACCAAACGGGGCGGGCTGATGCAGCCCGCCCCGCTATAAGAGGACCCTGCCGACCGATTGAAACAGGCCGGTCTGCGCTGCAGAGTTGACTATGGCATATAGACAGCCTTCTGCATGGAGACCTCGCCACCGGTCTCGAGCTTCAGCATATAAACCCCGCCCGGAATCCCCGACGGCGACCAGGTTATGCTGTGACTCCCGGCTGGATGCTGCCCATCGGCCAGCACCGCAATCTGACGCCCCGCCAGATCGAACGCCGCAAGATGCGCCCGACCTGAAACCGCCAGAGTGTATTCCACCGTCAGGCTCCGGTTGAACGGGTTGGGATATGCCCTGATCAGGCCGAACCCCCCGGGCCCCGTATATCGACCCTCAGAAACACCCAATACCTGCACCCAGAACCTTCCCGGCGATACAGCTATGGTGTTGTTGGAAGGCTCACCGTCGTTGGCCAGCACCACCACCCAGAGCAGTAAATCCACCAGGTTCTCGGCTACAATCCATTGGGTGGTTCCCTCACCACCTAGTGCGCTGTGGTTAGCGCCTATGGAAATGTAATCGTAGATCAGGTCAGGGTCCTCAGCCAGACCGGTGGTGTCTTCCGTGAGGTAAAAAAGAATGGCGAAATGGGTGTCGGAATCGTTCGAGTCCGATACCGCATAGTGGACTTCGCAGGTATCACCAACATAGACAACGGTCGAGTCCTCTACTGGAGTCATGATCTCAAGTTCAGGCGGAGGATTCCACTCGATAGGAATGGGGGTTTCCCCCAGGTTGTTGTTCTCGTTGGACTCCTCTACCTCCTCACCGACATCGATTACCCAGGTGAGCATATGTTCCCCCCTGATCGCAGTCCAGAGGGTGTCGGCCATGGTGGTATAGACGGTGTCTTCGCTCCCCGCCACCTGCCGTCGCTCGCTGTAGATGAGTTCATCATTCAGGAGGCACTCGATAGTGAATTCAGGGGTCTCCCCCTCGCTGCCTACCGCCTTCCAATCCAGTCGGAAAAGGACCTCGTCATCCTCGCGGGGGGTCTTCCTCGTCCAGTAGGTGGAATCCTCGGTGATGATATGGCCAAAATAGACGCGGTAAGGATAGATGTCGAACAGCCCGTCATCCCAGGCGACCATCACGTCATCGATGTAGGCCCCGGTGCCGGCGATCGCAAAGCTATCAGATTGCCAGACGAAACAGAGAAGAAGATCATCGTCCCGCCCCAGGTAGCTGACGGTGTCGCCGTCCAGGATCAGCGAGTCCAGATAGAACCGGTTGATCTGGAAATCCCGGTTCCCGCGGTTGAAGGTCCTTCCGAAGCCGCAGTTCTCACGGAAGACATCGTGGTTGGATGTCCACCAATCAGTCTCGATGATTACCACGCTGAGCGTGTCGCGGGCATAATGGTCGACGTCGATGCGGTACCAGAACGAAACCACCGCCGAGACCGCGTCCTCGGTATTGAACAGTCCCCACCCGGCCCAGGCGTTCGAGTTGTTCCAGTATTCATCCACGTCGTACCACTGCGGGTTGTTCGGCCCTTCCTGGGTGCAGTAGGCGCACCAGATTGAGCCGGGGAACTCCTCGTTCTGCAGAATATGACCGCTGAAAATCCCATCCTGGTAACCCCAGCTGCAGTTGGTGAAATTCGGGATGGCGGTCGGCCAGTTCCGCGGGTTGTGGTACCAGCCCTTTTGCGGGTTACGCCAGTCGGTCACCCACGGCCAGGTGTTTCTCTGCGGGTCCCGGTTGAAGTGTTCGTCCATTATTACGTGCCATTCAGCCCAGCAGGCGCTGGACAATACCCCCACTGCCAATACTGTCGCCAGCAGCATAACAGCCGACTTAGTCAGATTCCTAAACATGTCTTCCTCCACTTAAACATGTAACCGTTTCCTTAACCTACTCCAGAGCTATGCGCACTTAAGACGCAATCAGCACATCTAATATATATCATTATTCAGTGGAACGCAACTCCCTATCCACCTGATTGATCTTCGCTCTCAACCTGAGGTTCTTTTAAGCTTTCTCTGAAGATACTTCTGGCGATACTCAACTTCTCCCTTTTTGGCAGCTCAACCCGTCGGTCAAATCGGTCGAGCTCTGCGATGCGGTGCAAGATGCGCCGGTAGACAGCGCCCATAATTCTGGCGGCGAAGAGGGGGGTTGAGAGTTCAGGTGTCAGGGCGGCTTCGGCAGTCTCGAAGAACTGCTCTGCGCGCTGAACCTCCCAACGAACCAGTTCCACCAGGCAGGGGCGGTTCTCCGGGGTGAACAGGCTGCCATCCGAGATACCGAACCTGACCAGTTCGTCCTGCGGCAGGTAGATCCGACCGCGACTGTGGTCTTCGTAAAGGTCACGCAGGATGTTTGTGAGCTGCATCCCGATGCCGAGATTCTCGGCATAGCTGCGGGCAGCCGATGTGTCGCAGTCGAAGACCTTCAGACAGAGCAGCCCGACGGTGGACGCAACGCGGTAGCAGTAGAGGCGAAGCTCGGTGAAGGTCTGGTAACGGGTAACGGTCAGGTCGGATTCGATGCCGAGGAGCAGCTCGTCCATATGGCCCCTCTCGAAGCCGAAGCGTCGCACCGCGTCGGCCAGGGCCAGGGTCAGGTCGTCGCAGTATTTACCGCTGTAACAGAGATCAAGCCTCCGGCGCAACCCTTCCAGACGGGCGGTCTTGCCGCTGCGAGCATCGTCAGCCAGGTCATCACCGACCCGGCAGAAGGCGTAGAGCGCCTCAGTCCCCCGACGTTTATCCACTGGAAGGAAGATGAATGCGTAGTAGAAGTTCCCGGCTGCACGGCGGGCGATCTCCGCACTGGAGCGCCAGGCTCTGTCCAGGCTTTCTGCAGTAGCCTGTTCAAGCGAACGGACCGGCGCAAGCGACCCTGTGCTGTCACCTACCATACAGGCAGCAGCCATTTCACCGCCGACGCCCACGCCACCTTAAACTTTGCGCCGGGACCGAGCCGGGCCGAGCGGTTAAGCACATCGTATCCGATCTTACTGACAGCCTCAAGGGCCGCCATACCACCGTTCCAGTAGAGGTTCAACTGAAGGGTCAGGACGCCTCGCACCATCCGCAGCAGAGCGCGTCCCTCGTGAAACAGCCGCCCGGCCCTGTCCACCTCAAAGGTCATCAACTCTCGAAAGCCGTCGGTCACCTGACGGCAGGCGATCTCCTCCTCACTGACCCCGAACCGATGCAGGTCCTCCTGCGGTATATACAATCTCCCCCTCTCCCAATCCTCTGCTACATCCTGCCAGTGATTGGCAAGCTGGAGAGCTGTGCAAATTTTGTCGGAGAGCGCAAAAAAATCAGGGTCGCGGTAACCGAACAGCTCCAGGACGATACGCCCAACCGGATCAGCCGAGAGCCGGGTATATCCTCGCAGCTCGTCCCAACTCTGCCAGCGGGTCTTAACCAGATCGAGACGGAATGCCTGAAGAAGCCGCCGGAAAGGCTCGGGCGACAGTCCTCGGCGGTTAATGGTCTCCCCCAGCGCCGCGAAGATGGGGTCGTCTGAGCTCCCCCGGTGGGCTGCGTCGAGCTCCCTCTCCCAGCGATTGAGGCGCTCAGCGGGCCCCGCACCACCGGCCGGTTCGTCGGCGATATCGTCGGCCAGCCGGCAGAAGGCATAGACGTTGAACAGGTCCTGCCTTATCCGTCTGGGCAGGAAAAAGGCGCCAACCGTGAAGTTTTCGTAATGTCTGCGGGTCAGGGCCCGACTAACCCTCTCCCCATGCCGGACGGGGTTTTCCGTCGTGTAATCCCCCCGCCTGGCAGCAGATGTCATTCCACTATCTATCGCCTATAAAGCTGTAACTCCGGAGATTCTCGAATATACCGTCGATTACGGTATTCGATTCTATCTCCTGGGCACCTGACCTGTTCGCCTTCCTGCAGGCCGCTACAAAGCACTCCCAGTGATAGATTCCTTTCATCCCTGCTTGATGACTGTAGTAACGGCGCTCCCCTTCACGGATCTCCCGTCGGCAATAAATGCATACCATATCACACCTCCCGAATGACGCTTCCAGTGCCTGATGCCAATCTCCCCCACACCGGGAGTCGCAAAAATTATGCCGTTTCTATAGGTCTTTTCGCGCCTCCTCCAGCGCCTCCTCTACTTCTCTTCTAATCTCTTCCAGGCGTTGCGGTGAATCAGCTTCAAACCTGAGCACCACAACCGGCTGGGTGTTGGAGGCGCGAAGGAGCCCCCATCCACCCGGCATAATAACCCGCATCCCATCCACATCGACCACCTGATACCTGTCACGGAAGTAATCCCGCACACGCTCCACCACCTCGAACTTAATCTCGTCAGGGCAGTCCAGCCGGATTTCGGGGGTGTTGTAGAGCTGCGGCCAATCCTCGAGGAAGCGGCTGAGCGGTCTGTCGGCGCGGGCGACGATCTCAAGCAATCGACCGGTTACCCAGAGTGCATCGTCAAATCCGTAGTATCGGTGGCGGTAGAAGATGTGCCCGCTCATCTCCCCGGCTATCTCGGCCCCGGTTTCGTGCATCTTGCTCTTAATCAGGGAGTGGCCCACCTTCCACATCAGGGCCTTCCCGCCGTGCCGCTCAATATCATCGAACAGCAGCTGTGAGCATTTAACCTCGGCGATAATGGTGGCGCCGGGAACCTCTGCAAGCAGCTCGCGTGAGAGGATGGCCAGTATCTGGTCACCCCACAGCACCTTTCCGGCCTCGTCGATAACCCCGATCCTGTCACCGTCGCCGTCGTAAGCCACGCCGAGTTCGAGCCCTTCACTGACCACAACCTGTTTCAACTGTTCCAGATTAGCCTCCACGGTCGGGTCGGGGTGATGATGCGGGAAACGCCCGTCAACCTCGGCGAAGAGCATCCTGGGCCGGCAGCCGAGACGCTCGAGGAGCGGTGCGGCAGTCAGTCCAGCCACGCCGTTGCCGCAATCGACGGCCAGCGCCACCGGCCTCGACAGTTCCAGACGCTCCGCCAGATCGTCGATATAGTCCGGCTTGATCTCCTGCTGCTGAACCGAGCCCGAGCCCTGGACAAAGTCCTGTGCCTGGATGATGTCCCGTATGCGCAGTATCTCGGCCCCGTAGATGGCCTCGGTTCTGAGGGTGATCTTGAAACCGTTGTATTCGGACGGGTTATGGCTCCCGGTGACCATAACCGCACCTTCGACTGGCATCCGGTGGGTGGACCAGTATGTGAGTGGTGTGGGAACGACCCCCAGGTCGACCACCTCCAGCCCGGTTCCGGTGAGACCGTCCAGAAGATGACCGCTCAGCTCCGGGGAGCTGATACGACCGTCGCGACCGAGGCTTATCCTTCCTGCACCGCGGCGGATGAGGTAGCTGCCTATGCCCCGTCCAAGCAGGCGGGCCACCTCCGGGGTCAGGTCAACATCCACCACACCGCGGATGTCATATTCGCGGAATATCTGAGGGTTCATATCTCGGATTGCCGATTGCGGATTTATTTTTACGCCGAGACGGGTTCTCAACCCGGCCGGCAACATCCTAAACTCGGATTTCGGATTTCGGATTTAAGATTTGGGGCTCATCAATCACGCGTCGGCTCCAGATCGATGGCCAGATGACAGGGGTTGAACAGATCGACTTCAGCCTCGATGGCCTGGGTCAATCCGGGGCCGTAGGCAGCGAGGTAGTAAAGCCCATTATCGTGTCTCTCCTGCAGCATCCCGCCGGGCATTATCAGGTCAAGAAGGCTCTGAGCGTGAGAGACCCTCACCCGATCCCGTTCGGCTATCTTCTTCACTGTCACCCGTTTGATCTTATCCCATTGGTAAGTCAGCTTTCGACTGGCTCGATCCACTTCGAGTGAGAGGTTGACCGCAGCCTCCTCCGCAGCCCGTTCAATCCGCTCCAGCCAGCCCTTCAGTTGTTCGGAACCGTTGTCGAACAGCTCCTCCAGGGCTTCGGTCTTTCCAGCTCGCAGCAGGAGTATCTCCCGACCGCCGATCACCTCCGCCACCTTCCACCCGTGCCGTTCGAGGAGCCGCTGTGCCGGCCGCTCTACCAGAGTCAGACCGATGCGGGGAGCGATCATGGGGCGCTGGATATTCAGCAGGTCGTAGCAGCGACCGATCTGAGCCTGAAAAGCAACCTCCGCCGCATCTGCAACATATATCCATGTCGGCAGAAGCCAGTCCTGCAGAAGCGGCCTCAGCAGGGCCGAAGGTGTCAGCGAGCCGGGCTCAGCGCAGGCCATCTCTCGCAGTTGATCATCGTCGAACTGATCGCCGTTCCGCCCGATGCTCCAGGCGCCGGGCTCGCCGAAGATACGTCGCCGGATGCCGTCATTATCCAGATGCAGTATGGGCAGAGCGTCATCCCTCAGCCGCACCTGCAGCGGAAGGCGGCGGGACTCGATCTCCCGCGAGGCTATGGCGAACGACTTGTTGAGCTTGTCCGGCCGCTCGAGGCAGAGCTCCCAGAAGCCGCGCGATCTGGTCATCATAACCGGATCAAGAGGGTCAACCATCACCAGGCCCTGCTCGGCGAACAGACCGGTCATCAGCTCGCGGAAGGCAGTGGCGATCGGCTGCCCCGCAATGTAAGTTCGTTCGATCAGCTCTATCACGGCATCCCGGTGTGGCAGATCCTCAAGACACTCAAGGATCGCACTGCGGACAGTCTCTATCCCCTGGTCAAGCCGGTGGAAACGAACCGACCGTCCGGAGACGAATTTGTGGGGGGTATAGACCACCTGCCGGGACGATTCATCTCTTGGTGGAAAACCGATCCGATTGACCTCGCTGAAGTCCACGTCGCTGGTCTCCATCCAGAAGATCGGCACGACCGCACCGGGCGCCTCGCTCTGGAGTGCTCGGGCGAGCATCACGGCGGTCAGAGCTTTGTAAAAGGTGTAGAGCGGGCCACCGAAGATGCCGACCTGCTGTCCGGTCACCACCGCCAGTGTGTCCGGCTGGTCGAGCGCCTCGATGTTTCGTTCAACGGCCGGGGGAAGTTCCGAGTCGCCGTAGCCCTGGCGGACAGCGGCACCGAGCCCGCCCGAGCGCTGCATATGCGACCTGCGTTCACCGACACTCTTGCGCGCGGCATCGTCCCGCCAGTCACCACCCAGCAGGGTGATGATGTCACCCCTCCGGGCGATGAAATCGATCATTATGCGGGGGATATTGGGAAGGCTACCCCAACTGATAGCTTCTGCCACCTGCAGACCTGGAATAGATTATTATGGTGCCATCCCGAAACTTTGGGATGACACCATAAGTATATATCATAACCGGTTGTAAATCAAGAATTCAAGTGGTTGAAAGTCCGGCGGCCGCCGGATTTATTTGTGTTACCGGATGCCCTCACCCGACAGCAGAGTCCGGTAGCTGCTGGATTGAT
The DNA here is from genome assembly GCA_002127415.1 of Calditrichaeota bacterium AABM5.125.24. Lineage (GTDB taxonomy): Bacteria > Electryoneota > AABM5-125-24 > Hatepunaeales > Hatepunaeaceae > AABM5-125-24. The sequence continues at coordinate 1,243 of MWJR01000176.1, read as the reverse complement.
CTGTGAAGAAGGTGTCAGGCGATCCGACAGCTGCTGGACTGACACCACCGTTTGGTTGTGGTAAGCATGGCTCTAATACTTATTCATGCCATACTTGAACAACTTCATATCAACTAAAAAAACACAAAATACCTCGGCGTTCTGCCCATATATTCCCGATATTCATCACCATACTTCCGGCTGAGGAACCGTTCTTCTTTAAGCACCATCCAGTGGGTTGTTGCTATATTCCACAGCAATACAATTACAGTCAGGAGCCCCATAACAGGAGCCGCGGACCACGCCATCAGAGCAAAAGCGATTAAGAGAATGGTCATCGCAACATACATCGGATTCCGCGATCTCCGGTAAATGCCGATAGTGGTCAGTCCACTTCCTGCGCTAACGAAAGCTGTGATGGTCGAAACATAGATAATTCCGGACAGGAAGATTAAAGCACAGCCGACCCAGAACAGAGGGCCGGCGACTATAGGCGTAAAGATGGACAGAACAAGCAATGCCACGAGTGGCATTGTGCTGATAATACCGACCTTGACGTTAACGTGGTCCTCTTCATTCTCTATCCTGACCCCCCTTTTTCTGTTGCCTATCTCCATCCCCATCCAGGTGAAGGCGAGAAGAAACACGAGAATAATCCACAGCGACCAGATGGTGAATGATGGAAACTCGAACATAGTTGTGTTCCTTTCTGATGGTAGGCCCGACACTCCTGTCGGGCAAATGCGCGACAAGAGTGCCGCACCTACCTGACAGGTTCATCCCAATCCAAGCCAGGTGGCGACATTAAGTGTCACGAAGGCACCGAGGTAGGCTACGGATGTCTGGTAGAGGATGGAGAAGGCGGTCCAGTACCAGCGGCGTGATTCCCGCTGGATGGTTATTATGGTGGTCAGACAGGGAGTGTATAACAGCACGAACACCAGGAAGGCCAGCGCCACCGCCGGTGAAGGTATCCCCCGACGCAGTTGTTCGACCAGCACCTCATCTTCCGCACCCTCCTGGCCGGTGAACAGCACCCCCATAGTGGCCACCACAATCTCCTTGGCAACGAAGCCGCTGACCAGAGCAATGTCCATCGGAATGTTGAACCCGAGCGGCTGCATAACCGGCTCCAGCACCGACCCCACCTTATGTATATAAGTGGTCTCACTGTATGGATGCGTTCCGGCGACATCCCCGGCCTGAGCCTCAACCCCCGGACGCGGGAAGCTGCTGAAGAACCAGATCCCGACCGCGAATGGGA
>MWJR01000094.1 GCA_002127415.1 Calditrichaeota bacterium AABM5.125.24 | reverse complement strand
CATTCTCGGTCCAACTGAGGAGACCGTCGTTATAGTCCGTGGTCGGCGGTGCCAGACGAAAGACGTTCTCCCCGGAGCCTGTGGTCAGGGTATCGGACGACGCCGAAACTATCAGGTAGGGGATGGCGCGCTGCTGAGCCACATCCGCGATCTCACGGCAGCAGTCGCTGGGATATCCACCCATCCAGGCCACTATATCCGGACGTTTCGCCAGCCGCCGGGCAGCGGCTCGAGCACTGTCGGACAGGCCGTAGTTATCAACCAACAGAAGGCTGAGCTCGCTTCCCTCCTCCCCTTCGATCTGTTCCACCGCCAGTTCGAATGCTGCGCGCATAGTGACGGCCGTGTCGGCAAATCGACCCGTCTCAGGAAGGAACACCGCAATCTTGACGGCCGCCGGACATCTATGCCCCAACACGGACAGTAAGATCGCTCCCGCCACCCGGAGAACCAGCCAGCCCATGCAATCACCCGCCGTTCTTCCCAATTTTATTTCATGTTTTGCGATTCGTGATTTCTGAAGCTCAGGGACTAAACAGGCCGTCCGAGAATTACTTTGGGTTGCTCTGCGGCAAGGCGCACGCCCCCAGCTTTCGCTGGGGCAGGCTCTCGTGCGCCCATCCAAACAATAACTTGAATGGCGGACGAGGGAGTCCGCCTTGCCAAATCCTGCATTCTCGGACAGACTGCAAAGACCAGAGCCTAAAGCCCTCTTCAGAAGAGCCAGGCCAGATACATCTTGATGAAATTGACCACCACACCCACCACACCGAGATTGCTGAACTTGATCCAGAGTTCGGGTATCCTGATGAGGAAGTTATAGCCGACAGCTATCACCACCAGGGAACCGATAACTATGGTTCCGGTGCGACGGTATCGTTTCAGGCTGGTAATCCCCAATCGGTCCATATAGTGGCGGAAGCGGACGTCGTCTGCCATCCGGGCGTCAAGGAACAGCCCGGTGATTGCCCACGACATAGCCAGAAACCAGCCGATGACAACCAGGTAAGCGGGGAAATATTCCAGGAAGGTGCGAGGTTTCAGCCAGATCAGGCAACACACTATTCCAGCCAGAGCCGCCAGGTTGGTCCCCTTTCGGATGTTCCTGATTATGGCCCGCTCCCTGATGATAAAATCGGTTCCATACTGCAGTCGCAAGGGGAGGTTCACCTTCATATACATATCGATGAGCATCCCGCCGAAGGCAATCCCGATTATCGACATGATCATGCTGTTACCGATGTAGCTGATCAGAAAGGCGTGGCCAAAAACAGCCTCCAGAACCCCCACCAACAGCAGGAGGAGCCCGAGCCATATCCCCCAGAAGATGGCGCCTTTATACTGCAGGTATTCGGTCAGGCTCTCGTAGAACATGAACCACTTGCCCGGCTCGGGAAGCTTCTTCCCGCAATACGGGCACTTCCAGTTGACTTGGATCTTGGTTACGTAGGTCTTGCAGTGGGGACATTTCATAGTGGCATCCACATAGTTGGCTGGTGTCCAGCCGGAACCCCTGTTAGCAGGACTCAGGCTTCGATCTTTGAACTATAGATAATGTTTCAATTCGCTGGCAGACGCCACCGTCTGCCAGTAAACTTATCACCTTAATTTACACAAGTTATCCGTCAAAGCGCAAGCTTCCTTAAACCGGTCGGACAAGCCGAAGACAGCTACAGAATGCCCGCTACGCCGAAGCGGTGGAGATCACCGAGTGCCCCCATCGGGGCATAAGTGTAGTCGAACTCCCAGGAGCGGTAGGGTATCCCAACCCCGAATGAGAAGCCGGCCAGGATGTCGAGCCTGTGCCCCACCCTGAGCGATTCACCCTGGCTGCGGTAGCCGATACGAAGATGCATCGGCTCCCCACTCCAGCCGGCAGGAATATCAAACTCCCCCCCAACTCCAAAGGAGACGCCCGGTTCTCCGGGAAGAAAATCGGCCTCCCATTCCCCCTCGCCCTTGCGGGAAAAGACCCCGACCACACTTACTGTCAACGGCAGATGCAGCAGCGGCTTGGACCCTCCGACAGTGAACAGCGTAGGCAGAGGGTAGGTTTCAGAACCATAGCTGCTGAACTGAACCCCGATATTCCGCACCGCCATCCCGAACCTGAACTGTTCCCAGTGCGGATCGAAGGTAATCCCCAGATCTATTGCAGCGCCGGAAGCCCGGTCGTCGTCGATGGCACCCCAGACCAGCTTGGCAGCCATACCCAGACCGAGCGAGGCACCCCACTGCCCGGCGACGTAGCCGGCCAGCACATTCTCCGCCGCCCGGAACTGTTCACCTGTAGCGCCCGTGCCCCGGACGGAAACATCGAACTCACCGTAGTTGAGGGTCGAGATGTATCCACCGACGGTGAAGCCTCCCTTGACCGGGAATGATGCAGCCACTCTGCCGCTCCACAGGTCGAGCATGTGCCGGGCGAACGATGCGCTGACCATCCGGTCGCCTCCGGCTGCCGAAGCGGGATTGAGAAGGGTTCCGTCCGTCCATCCCAACTCAGTGATCGGAGCCCCGCCCAGAGCCAGGCCTCGCGGTTCGGTCTGAATAAGCAGCATAGGGAAGGCGGTTCTTCCGGCTGCAGAGGCCGATGATGCCCCGTTCAGAACCGCGAACATCGCGAAAATCAGGCGCGGTAAAACCCTACGGATTAATAGGCTCGCTGTGCTCATTCAGGTCACTCTCTTCTTCTTCACGCCACCGCCTGAACTGTCTGCGGCGACGGATGTAAGCGGCCGTCACGGCTGTCGCCGCCAGCAGAACGATGAAGATCCATATCAGGTTGTCGATCTCGAGCAGCGCCACCCAGCGGTAATGTGCACTGGCATACTCAATCCATTCAACCTGCCAGGCCTCGTATTCCACGCCGGTGGCCTTATGAAATGCATCGGAGAATTCAAGATCCTGCCGCACGCCGGTTAGAATCCTTCTGACCCCTTCCCAGCCGAACTGATTAACCAGCCTGGCAACGGCGGACCTGGCTTCCGCATAGGCCAGATCTGCTTCCGGCGCCGAGAAGCCCAGCACCATATCCACCCTGGGCAGCCCCATCAGCCGGTCACCGGCCGCCGCACGGCTGATCCGGCGCAGCGATCCGTGCCGCGACTCGCCAGCCAGCACCTGAGCCAGTCCCTCGTCCATCCAGCGCGGCAGGTGATTGTATCCGGCAGCCTTATGTATCAGCAGGTGAGCGACCTCGTGCGCGGCCAACACCTTCAACGGCACACCCTGACCGAAAAACAGCGGCGCCTTGATCACGACCCTCCAACGCTCCGGATAGGCCACCCCGCCGGCCCAGTGAGGCACCCGCCCCCTTGTCAGACGATTGAACTCCTCCCTGGTCAAGGTAAGGTCCACCCTGACCGGTGAGGTCAGGTCTGTGCCGAGCGCGCTCTCTATCTCGGACAGCTTCCTTCTCAGGTCGCGGTCGAGACGCTCAAGCAGCTCGACATCCTTGCCCTGATAGTAGTAATGGAACGGAGGCCGGTGGTAAACTTCACCCCTGACATCCCTGCTCCACCCCAACACCACCGCCGCGCATAACACAACCAGACCGACAGCGGGCCACGATTTCGAGGACGGATGCAACACAAAATTATTCATCATTCATTGTCAATCGTTCATCATCTCCTTTATTTAATTAATAAAAACCGTGTTGAAGCGGTCGTTCGCTGCGATTGAAGCTGAAGAATGTATTCTCCACTGGAGAATCGGGATAAATCTTCAACCAGATAAGGGACACCTATCATCGTTCCGGTCTTGATCGATTTACCCATCAGATTGTAGATATGATAACGGAACATCTCGTTCGGAATGACGGTATCGAATTCAATTCTGAAATATGAATTGCCGGGATTCGGATAAATATTCAGTTGCGGGTTTTGTATAGAAGATTTCCGATTATCGATATCGTCACCGACACTAACCGGTAAAACCACTCCAATCTCGCCGTTGCGGTTGATCATCTGTAATGTTGGAGAAACGTCAGGATCCGCAAGGGTAATAACACCGCCATTGCCATCGGATGTTAGGAATGAAGTGCTCACGTTCCTCGCCTGAATGGCTCTTCCATGATCGCCCCACATACGCTCCCCATCCAAACTAATCCGCTGGCCCCATTGCTGGATTCTTGGGCCATTCTCGCGATCATCACCATCCCGCCACACATAACATACTGCGAAATCTGAATCAATGGCATTGAGTCTAAAGTAGCTGGATCGACTTAATTTGACGCTTACCGGCTCATCCCAAAAGAACTCACCGTCAACATTGAGTGCAACCACTTGAAATGTTTGGACCCAATCTCGGTGCCAATCCGCCCAAGCAACAAAGAAACGCCCGGCACCGGCATAGTTTATTATTGGTCTGATTGTCCCATAATCTTCACGTTCAATTTTATAGCGTTCATAAAGTTGTCTCGTCCATAGCGAATCGCCGTCGCTGGAAATCCTTACCGCATTGACGCCGCGATATCGCCTTTCGATATCGTCTATGGTTACACGCCGTTCATATTCATACACCAGTATAACCCCACCTTCCCGGTCGGATTCGGCGCCATTCAAGTTTCTCTGTGCCACATCTTCCCAGAGTGTAGTAAGTCTTGAATCCCACACAACTTCCCCGTCAGAATCTATCTTAACGATTGCTATCGAAGGTGTTGGTGATACATTTTGCGCGACGATAAAGCATTGGTCGCCTGATATCACAAAGTGGGAGTTTCTGTGAGGCCAGTCCAGCCCAATACCGCCAATACCCCAGAGAAATTCACCATCTCCATTGATTAACTGAAGACGTGGGGGGTATTGATTCCAACTGCCTCTGACCCAGTGGATCAAGTATGTGTCTTCTGTGGGTCCATTATATACTCCCATTATTCCTTGATCTCCGCTGAAGGTGTCCAGCGCTATCCCTTCTTCGTCCCACACAAGTTCACGGTCAAGGCTTATGCGTTGGAGATATACATGCGCAAAGTCATCCGCCGAGTCGGGGTCAACTTCGACATTCATGGCAAGGATAACATCGCCGTTATCATCCAGCACCGGTCTGGGCCTCCAGCATCCCCGGCCTGGGAGCGGCATTATTACCTCTTCTCCCCAAGTCGGGTTTCCATTTCGGTCGATATGACAGACCCCTAATGTATAAATCCCCGGTCTGATTGCCCCATCCATTCCGGTTGCCCAGCAACCGCCGTTTCCATCCGAGCAGATCCGCGTATCCCGCCAGAAGGGCAATCTGATGTATTCATCAGCCGTCCGTCCCCACTCGCCCAATAGCTGCCCCGTGAGCAGCAGGAGAACGAGACTAACATCCCTCAGTCTTTCCATTCCTACCTCCCTAAAAGGCAAAACATCAAAAGCTGAGGCAAAATGCTAATACCAGTAAACGAATCGATTTCATGTCTTACTCCTATATCTCGACCGGATCCACGTCCAGCACAAACCTGATATTGGCACGAGCGAAGCGCCGCTCAAGTTCACGAACCGCCCTTCGCAACATCACCTTATCGTTCCTGGCAGCCCTGTCCAACCTGGCCGGCAGCTTTATCAGCAATCTCCTCCTGATCTGTCCCTCAAGTCGTTCAATCGGCGGCGGGGCTGGGCCGAGCACCACTCCCCGGGCAAGCTGCCCCTCTATCCGCTCCTTCAGAGCCGTCGAGGCGGCTTCCACGTCCTCCCGCTCAGCACCCCGAACCAGAACCGTCACCAACCGCCCGAAAGGGGGATAATTCAATCTCTGTCGCGACGCGGTCTCAGCCCTATACAGCTCGTGATAATCGTGCTTCTGCACCCACCTCAGCAGAGGATGGGTCGGCTCCCAGGCCTGAATGACCACCTCCCCTCCCCCGGTTCGGCCGGTGCGTCCTGAGGCCTGGAGCAGAAGCCTAAAGGCGCGTTCAACGGTTCTGAAGTCGGGTCTGAGCCATTCATAATCGGCTGCCAGAATTCCGACCAGTGTTACGCCGGGAAAGTCGTGACCCTTGGCGACCATCTGAGTGCCGAGCAGGATGTCAAACTCGCGTCGCGCAAACCTGGTCAGGATCTCCTGGTAAGCCCCCTGACGCCTGGTGGTGTCGAGGTCCATCCGCTCGATACGGGCGGATGGAAAGTGCAGTTCAAGCTCCCGCTGAACGCGCTGAGTGCCGATGCCGCCATAGCGCAGCCTGTGACCGCGGCACTTGGGACAAAGGTCGAAAGCATCCTGACTGAACCCACAATAGTGACACTCCATCTTCAACCCGACGCGATGGTAGCGCAGGGTGATATCGCAGTTGGGACAGCGGGCCACGTCGCCGCAATCGGGACACCGGATAAAGGTCGAAAAGCCGCGCCGGTTGACCAGAAGAATGACCTGCTGGCCCCGCTCAAGCCGGTCGGCTATGCGACTGTGCAGCTTGGGATTAAAGAGCGAGCCTTCACGGCCGACCCCCCACTTCACCACCCATACATCTGGCAACTTGACCCCGCCGTGCCTCTCGGGAAGCTCGAGCAACTGGTATCTGTCAGCCTCGGCGTTAAAGTAGCTGCCCACATCGGGCGTCGCAGATCCGAGCAGAACCGTCGCCCCGCACCTTGAGGCGCGATATAGTGCCGCGTCCCGGCCGTGGTAGCGAGGAGCGGGATCGGCCTGCTTGTAGCTGTCATCCTGCTCCTCATCCACAATGATCAGCCCCAGTCGCCTGACCGGGGAAAACACCACAGACCGCGGACCGACCACCACTCGCGCCCGCCCTGACCTGACCAGACTCCAGACATTACGCCGTTCGGCATCGGACAGCCTGCTGTGGGTTACCACAGCGGTCTCACCGAAGCGACGACGGACTCGTCCGACGAGCTGCGGCGTCAGCGAGATCTCCGGCACCATCACAATGGCACCTCGTCCGGCGGACAGGGCTTCGGCAATGACCTCCAGATAGACCAGCGTCTTGCCGCTGCCGGTCACGCCATGCAGCAGGAACGGCTTGAACCCCCCCGCCTTCATCGCCCGCCGAACTTCCTCAACCAGCGTCACCTGACTCTGCGAGAGTTCCGGTTCCCCGGATGCCGTCTCTTCGAGCCCCTGCTGCAGCTCGCTCCGGTGGTCGCGCAGCACCCTCTCATGGGTCACCCAGCCCCGCTTCATCAGGGAGCGCATGGCTGGACCGAGCCCCACTTCAGCGACGGTCAGTTCGGGCTGAGTTATAACCCCGTTCCGCTCGGCAAGCAGTTCAACAGCTCTTCTCATCCGCCGCGCATTTTTCGGCAGTTGTGCCAGAGCCTCTGAAAATCCGAGGCTGTCGGTCCAGCGCCAGGCATAGGTCCAGCTTTCGACCGACCGGCGCGGCTCTACCTCTACCGCCTCCAGCCAGCCTCGTCTGCGGAACTTCTCCAACAGAAGGCTGCCATTGGGAAAGCGGCGCCGGATCTGCTTCGCCGTCAGCGGCTCCCGTGCCAGAGCCCGCCACAGATCAGCCGCCGGTCCGACCTCCTCCGAGATCAGCGGTTCAGCCTGTGCCGCTTCTGAAAGCCGATACCGCACCTGCCCGTGAGGCTTCAACCCCTTCGGAACCGCCGTTGCCAGCGCCTCGCCCCAGTCGCACAGGTAGTATTCAGCCATCCAGCGGGTAAGCTCGAGCACATCGGGCGGAATCAGCGACAACCGGTCAACCGGCGAGATAACATCCCGGTAACGATGGTCATTCGCCCCAATGTGCAGTCCGGTCAGGAATCCAACCCTGCTCCTGTGACCAAAGGGAACCTCGACCCGTATTCCGACCTCCGTCAACTCCAGCTTATCCGGAACGCGGTAGGTGTAGCTGCCGGTCGGTGGGTCGGAGAACTGCACCTCGGCCAGCATAACCCCGGGTGTGGCGTGTTCAGGCATCGGGCCGGTCAAAGGTGTAAAGAACGGTAACGCCGCCGATAAGCCGCTGCGCAATGACGTTTTCAAAGCCAGCCGACTTCAGTTCAGCAACGATCTCTCCCGGTGAGGGGAAGGCCATTATGGTTCGTGCCAGATAGCTGTAAGCATCCGGGTCACCGCTGATCCACCCACCGATAAACGGAATCAGCACCCGCACATACAATGCTGCGACAGACCCTGGAAGACCATCCTGTGGCGGCGAAAATTCAAGCACCGCGCCTCTGCCGCCAGGGACCAGAACGCGATTAAATTCACCGAAAGCCCGATGCCTGTCGCTGAAGTTGCGCACCGCAAAGGCCGAAGCAATCCTGTCCACAGAACCATCCAGGAAAGGGAGAGTCTCAGCAGCGCCGAGCACCCCGCAGAAGCATCTCCCATCCGACTCGGCCATCATTTGCGGCTCCGGGTCGAGGCCGATCTTGACCACCCCCGGCGTTCTAACCGCCGCCAGAACATCCCCGGGGCCGGTTCCTACATCAAGCAGCTTCTGCTTGCCCGTCAGCGCCAACTCAGCCACCGCCCGCCTACGCCAGTTACGGTCCAACCCGAAGCTCAGTATCCGGTTCAGAGACCTGTACCGACCGGCGATCCTCTCGAAGGGTTGATCTCGAACTGTCACCATAGAGCTGTTACTCTGAATCCGCCTGTGGCGTATCGCGGACAGGAATCTCCGCGCCACCGTGAGATATATCATTTCCGCTATGCGCAGATTCAAAAAGAGCTATGATACCTCTACCCCACCTGATCAACTGTGGTGAATAGCACTTTCGGGTCGAACGATCCAACTTTCCAGCATGCCACGACAGACCCGCCGGCTCTGACGCTCAGCGCCGGCTCTTCCGACGCACAACGGCTGTCTGATAAAGGACAGCGTGGGTGGAACTTGCATCCGGGCGGCAGCTCGAGCGGGTTCGGCACCACCCCCTCGATCTGATAGAGCCGCGGCCGGTCAATCCCCATCCTGGGTATCGCTTGCTGCAATCCGATGGTGTAAGGATGTTGAGGATTATGATAGACCGAATGCACGTCCGCAGCTTCCACCACCTTCCCTGCATACATAACCACCACGCGGTCGGCCGTCTCGGCGATAACGCCTAAGTCGTGCGTTATCATAATGATTGCCATACCGATCTCCTGCTGCAACTGTCTGAGAAGCGCCAGGATCTGTGCCTGGATGGTCACGTCGAGGGCGGTGGTGGGTTCATCGCAGATCAACAGGCTGGGGTTGCAGGCCAGGGCCATCGCGATCATCACCCGCTGCCTTAGCCCACCTGACAATTGGTGCGGGTATTCATCGAGTCGGCGCTCCGGATCGGGGATGCCGACCAGTTTGAACATCTCGAGCGCTCCGGCACGCGCCTCAGAATGTGTAACCTTCTGATGAAGGGTTATGGTCTCTGTCACCTGATCGCCACAGGTGAAAACCGGGTTCAGCGAGGTCATCGGCTCCTGGAAGATCATCGCGATCTCGTTGCCGCGGATGCGGCGCATCTCCGCCTCGGAAATCTGCAACAGGTCGCTCCCCTTGAACAGCACCTCGCCGCCGGCAATCTCGCCGGGTGGTATCTGGATCAACCTCATAACCGACAGGCAGCTCACCGTCTTGCCGCAACCGGATTCCCCCACTATCCCCAGCGTCTGACCGGCCTCCACCTCGAACGACACCCCGTCCACGGCACGAGCTACACCGTCATCTGAGTTGAAGTAAGTCCTTAGGTCTCTGACTTCAAGTAGTTTGGACATAATGAATTGTGTGGCCCGGATAGCTTGCTATCCGGGTGTTTTTATCGGGTGGCCCGGGTAGCTCGCTACCCGGGTTTCTTCTGTAAATGGCGGACAAGAATGTCCGCCCTACTGATGTCTACGGTAACCGGCAGACAAGAATGTCCACCCTACTGTCATGTCAACCACATAATATCTTATAATGACAATACTTATACAACTGGCTAGTGCTTAGTTGCCAAAATAAACATATTCGATGATCTGTAGTCGGGGTTGTCCTCAGCCCCGACTACAATATCCCTATACGAAATTTTTTCAAGCATCGTTATAAGCTGTGGAAATCAACTAATTCAGCATTTACTTAACGTAGTAG
>MWJR01000157.1 GCA_002127415.1 Calditrichaeota bacterium AABM5.125.24 | reverse complement strand
CCTTTATAGTGCTTGACAGTCCGCCGGTGATGCATTACATTTATCATTATAAACCGTAGTCGGGGCTGTCTCAAGCCCGACTTTCGGGGTTGAGAACAACCCCGACTGCCTTGCTCCGTTCCGGGACAGCCACTTTTGCAGGTTTATCGTTGCCACAGACAGATATCCGCGTCGGCCGACAGAGCCTGCCCCTGCGAAAGCAGGGGAATGTCTGCCCTCCCCGAAGGTTTGGGTCGATCAATCTGCGTCACGAAGCCTTTTAAAGCCCAGAGCCTGAAGCCTGAAGCCCGAAGCCTGAAGCCAAAGGAGATCCCAGCATCAAGTCCATCCTGCAGCATTTGATATCCGTCCAGTCGGTGGCTGCGTTGACGTTCGTCCTGCTGGCCGGGTTCAATCAGCCAACCCTGGCGCAGCGCATCAAGGGTGAGGTGGTGTTCCACGTCGAGCGCCTCCCACTGGAGGAACAGCAATACCTCGAGGGGCTCGACAGTGAATTGACCAGGTTAATGGACGATTACCCGTGGACCGGCGGAGCCCATAGCTATGAATATGAACTTCCGGTGCAGGTTGAACTTTTCTTCGACAAATACTCAAGATCAGCGTCCTATCACCGTTATACTGCCAAGGTTCTGGTGGAACTGCGTTCCGGAATTCAGCTTCGCGACACCCGCTGGGAGTTCCGCATCCACCGCGATGACCGGCTTTACTTGGGAGAGCCGTATAACACCTTTACCGGGCTGATCGAGTTCTACACATGGATCTGTCTCGGTTTCGAGGCTGACAGTATGGCGCCTCTGGGTGGACAGCCATATTATGAGAAGGCCAGGCTGATATCGGAACAGGCCCGCTTTGAAACCCGGTATTACACCGGATGGGATTACCGCCGCGAGCTGGCCCGCGATCTGACCCAGGATACCACCTATCGGAACATCCGCACCGCTGCCTATCACGCCGCCGTGGGAATCTATTATGTTGAGCAGGGCGAGCTCGAGTCGGGGCGCTCACACCTGACCAGGGCTGCTGAGCTGGCGATGACCGGCAGTTGTGAATTGCTCGAGCTCCATCGCAACGATCATATCATCCGCTTCATCGAGATAGGGCGGTTTGCCGCCGCACTGGAGCAGGTCGGCGAACAGAAACTGCTTGACCGGATGGCTCGTTGGGATCCCGAAAACGCTGATATATACCGGTAAAAAATCCTTTCTCGAATCCTGGGACTTGACAAAGACGGAAATTATTGGTAGCTTGATCTGAAATAATGGAAATCAGTGCAATTAACTCAATCGTATGAAGCGTTTTCTTCCAATCGCACTTATTATACTGGTCGCAGCGCTGCCGGTCAGCGCTCAGGTGATCGTCGATATCAACGCCGAACCTGACGGCAGGAATGCCGTCATCGAATGGAAGAGCGGCAGTGAGAGGGGGGTGGTCGAGTTCCGGGTGCAGCGCAGCTTTGACGGCCACAGCTTCTATACCATTTGCAGGGTCGAACCTGCCGGTGATAACCACACCTATCGGTATATCGACAACGACCTCTTCAAGGAACGGCTGCAGACGTTTTACTACAGGATCGAGGTCGTTCTCTCCGGTGGCCGGACCCAGCTCAGCCGGACGGTTGATGTGACACTCTCCTTCTCCGGCATTCACCGCACCTGGGGCAGCATAAAGGCTATGTTCCGGTAGAAGTAGCGGCAGTCCAGCCTCGAAATTGATATTAAGGCGCCTTTACGGCGCCTTTCTCTTTATTGCTATGTGGCTGGATTATCTCTTCCCACAGGGCTTCGGCCTGCCGACGCAGGGCTTCAGGGTCACGGTCGTTCCACAGCACACGGTCAGCCCGGCGCATCTTCTCGTCGGGGTCGAGCTGCCCTTTCAGGCGGGATCCGGCCTGGTCAGGGCTGATGCCGAGCCGCTGCACCGCCCTCTCGATCAGCAGCCCAGGGGGCGCAGACACCGTCACGATGAGATCGAAATCCCCCTCGACGCCCCACTCGAATATAAGCGCGGCATCGAAGACGACTACCCGGTGCCGTTCCGAGATCTCATCCATCTTCTCTCGCACAAGGCGATAGAGCGTGGGGAAAGTCAGCAGGGTCAGGTCTCGCCGGCCCTCCGGCTGGTCGAATGCCGACCCGGCCAGCGCCTGGCGGTCGATTGCGCCGGTGCTGTCCAGTATCCCTTTTCCGAAACGTTCAACCAGCCGGTCCCGCAGCTCCGGATCGGTCTCGAGCGCCAGGCGACCCATCTCGTCCCCCTCGACCACTCCAGCCCCGCGTCGAGCCCATACCTCGGCCACCAGCGACTTCCCCGCACCGAGCGGCCCGGTCAATCCTACCCGAAGAGCCACCCTCCACCCGTTGCTATGTCTCCTTATCTTGTTCACACGGGCTTTGTGGTGGGAGGTGTGTGGGCTCTGATATGAACTTCCATAATTCTTAACTCTTAATTCCTAACTTCTCCCTCACCGCCGGAATCAGCCCCCCGGCTTCGATGATGGCTCTGACCGACTCAGCCAGGGGCGGGAAGCGTGCCTCGCCGTCCGAATGTTCGATCCGGCAGGCGTCGAAGTCGATGGTGATGGTGTCGCCGTCTTTCAGGCCTCCGGAGATGTCGGCCTGGACGACCGGGAGTCCCTGGTTGACGGCGTTGCGGAAGAAGATTCGGGCGAAGGAGCCCGCCACCACCGCCGCCACCCCTGCCGTCTTGAGGCAGGTGGCGGCCTGTTCGCGGCTCGAACCGCAGCCGAACCCCATCCCGGCCACGATGATATCGCCTGGACGAAGGCGGTCCGGGAAATCGGGCGCTACACCTTCCAGGGCGTGCCTGGCCATCTCCTCTGGTTCAAGGATGGGGAGATACTTGCCGGGATAGATAACGTCGGTGTCAACGTCGTCGCCGAGCACCCAGACCCGGCCGGTTATCTTCTTTTCCATAATTAAAGCTCCAGCAACTCCTTCGGTGAGCGGTTCAGCACCTCTGCGCCGTCCTCGGTGACCAGGATGTCGTCCTCGATGCGGACGCCGCCGAACCCCTCGATATATACCCCCGGCTCGACAGTGACCGCCATCCCCGCCTTGAGCTTATCCCTGGACTGCCTTCCCAGCACCGGTCTGGCGTGGACCTCGAGCCCCAGCCCGTGACCGAGGTTGTGAGTGAACTGCTCACCATATCCGGCGCGGGTGATATGCTGACGGGCCAGCGCATCGAGCTCGGCGCACTTCGCACCGGCCTTAACCCCCTCCACTGCCAGTTGCTGCGCCTCCTGAACGACCCGGTATATCTCCCGTTGTCTGCGGGAGGCCTTGCCAACCACCACCGTCCGGGTCATATCGGATGGATAGCCATCGACGATGCAGCCGATGTCGAAGGTCACCAGATCCCCTGTCCTGATCTTGCGGGATGAGGCGATGCCGTGAGGAAGCGCTGAACGGGGACCGCTGGCCACAATCAGGTCAAAGGCGTCCTTTTCAGCCCCCAGACGCTTGTGCTTATAGGTGATCTCAGCCGAGAGCTCGAGTTCCCTCACCCCCGGCTTTATCTCAGGCAGAACAGATTCAAAGGCTCGGTCGGTGATGTCGACGGCCCGGCGGATGGCGTTGATCTCGCCGGAGTTTTTAACCATAGCCAGCTCTTCGATCACGTTAGCCGTTTCGACCGGTGTCGAGCCCGGAAAGGCGCGGCGGAAGGTCTGGTAGAATTCCACCGTCATAAACTGGCTCTCGACGCCGACGCGACCTCGAAAGCGGATATCGCGGTTGTTCTTCAACTCGCGGACGAACGCATCGGCAACGGATGCCCCGCCGGAGTAGATGAAAAGCCCGGCCCCCTTGACCTGTTCGCCGGCCTGGTTTGTATAGCGGCCGTCGGTGATGAAGTGTGCATCGTGACCCGTGACCATCAGGATGCCGTTAGATCCGGTGAAACCGCACAGGTAGCGGACATTCGAGGGGCGGGTTACCAGAAAGTTGGCGATGCCAAGTGATCTGAAACGGCGGCGAAGGGCGTTTATTCTCAGTTCCATCCTGTTTCCTTAATTTGTGTAGCCCGGGTTTCAGGCAACCCGGGTGTCAAGGGTTGAATTATTTTTAACCTTATTTGCTATTTTCAAGTTTGGCCTGCAGCTCCTTGAGCCGCCGCTGGTATGCCTCATTAGTCGGATGTTTGCTCAACATCTCCTCATAGACTCCTATAGCCTGGGCCCACTGCTCCTGTGAGGCATATAGCTCGGCCAGGGTCTTGGTGGCTATGTGTTCCTTCTGTTGCGGTTCAGCGTGTGCCGGCGGTTCGAGAGGGGGCTTTCCAGCGGCGGTCACCTCCCGAGCGATCTCGGCCAACCTCTGCTCAGCGGTTTCCTGAGGTTGCGGGGCTTCAGCCTGTGTCTCCGGGGTAGGTTCGAGACCCGCCTCGGGGGGTTCGGCAATCTGTTCGCCGCTGGCGGAGGGTTCCTCCTCAACCTGAGGGACCTCCTCAGGGGGTGCCTCTTCTGCAGCTTCTTCCTCTTTTACGAATTCGAGCTCCTTTGAAGTGGGCTGTTCGCTCATATTCCCGCGAAGAAGCCGCATAATTGGCGATTCGCGCGGCTCTTGGGTCGTAGTTTCAGCTTCAGTCTTCTCCTTGCCTGAGGGTTCGGTCACAACTTCGGTCGCCTGTGGCTCGAATGCCCCCAGGTCGGTGAGTTCCTCGGGAAGTGGTTCTGTTTCCCCGGATGGTGGTTCAACCGGTGGTGCAGCGGTCTCCTCGACTACCGGTTCAGGTTGCGGTTCCACCTCAATCAGGGTCTCCTCCCTGTCGTCTGTGGCCGCGGCAGCCCAGGAGACCTTGATTTCCGGTTCCGGCCTCTGTTCCTCTTCGGTGGTCTTGGCCGGCGGCTCCGTCTCTGCGGGTTCTGCCGGTTCGGGCTCGGTTGGCTCTGTTGGGGCGGCTTCAGCCGTCGGGGTCGGGGGGGCCTCGCGTTCGACCTCAGCTTGGGGCTGCACGGGAGGTGAGGTGCGCTCGGTGATGTCTTTCAGCTGCTGAAGAATCCGACCTGAAAGGTCCTCAGGACGACCTTCCGGCTCAGCTGTTTCCGGTATCTCCTGGTCGGCTTCCTCGCGTGCTATGATCTCGGGAGGAAGTTCCTCGGGCGTGATCTCCGGTTCAGGTGTCACGTCGGTTTCTGCCGGTTCTTGGGCAAGTTCCTCACCTGGCACGATTTCGGGCGGGCGTTCCTCAGGGGTGATCTCCGGTTCAGGCGCCTCGACGGGTTCGATCTCTTCCGGCGCCCTATCTTTGAACCGCTGGAACTCGGTCGGCATCAGGTTGTTCTCGATCAGCTTCTTCCTCAGCACGCCCGGCAGTATCTGCTGGACCTCCCTGGGGCTGTATAGACCGTTATTGACAGCCACACGCCTGATGGCTGCGTTCTGGAACATCGTCTGGATGTTGCCATCCAGCGGATCCAGCCGAGCCAGCTCGCTCAGGTAGTGGAGGTTGCCGTCAATATCGGCCTCCTCCTGCGCCAGTTCGCTGCACTGCTCGTGGAGGCAAGGGATATCCGGGTCGAGCTCAAGGGCGCGTTTGAAGGCGGTGCGCGCCTGGTCGGGTTGATTCAATACCAGGTAGAGTTTACCCTGTATCAGCCAGCCGGTGACGTGGTCGGGAAACTGCTCGAGCCCCCTGGCAAGCAGCCCCGCCGCCATCTTTCGTTTTCCCAGTTTGAGGCAATTGTCCGCCAGATATGCGAACAGGGCGGGCTCGTCCGCGAGTGCCTTGCGCAGGGTCTCGCTTAAAGCCCGGATCTGTTTGAGACTTTCCACTGTTTACCTCATACCTGTTTTTATCGTTATGTCATGCCGAATCCGGCAGCTGCCGGATCGCCCGTTTAGAAGGCTGTATAATCAGGGGGCGATCCTCTCTAAATTAGCCAGCGCAAGTTCATAATCGATGCGTGCATTCAGGGCTTCGGTGCGGGTGCGGGTCAGGTCGAGCTGGGCGTCGAGCAGGTCTCGCGAACCGACCAGCCCGCTGTCGAAGCGCTCGGCGGTAATCTGATAGCTCTTCTGGGACAGCTCGAGAGCCGCCTCGGCGATCCTTATCCGCTCGATGGCCAGGTCAACAGCGCGGGCCGCATCCCGTAGTTCCAGCTCCAGTTCAGTTCGACGGATATCCTTATCTATCCGAGCCAGTGCCAGGACGGCGCGCAGCTCCTCCACCCGTCCTCTGGTGGCGCCGAAGCCGTAGAGAGGCAGTTCGACGTTGAGGGTGACCCCGATATTCCGGTCGCCCGGCTGGTCGAGCTTTGAGAGTTGGTCGCGGCGGGTGTCAACCTCGTAGAACATCTGCAGGGAGGCGCGCACCCGCTCCTGCCACAGCGCTGCCCGGGTCTCCAGTTCGCGGCGGGTTATCCGGAGCTCCTCCCGCTTCAATTCGAGTCTTTCATCTGCCGTATCCGGCTTTCGCGGCGCCTCTGGTCTGATGGCCTCGGTCTTCCATTGCGGTTCGAGGTGCAGGTCGAGTGGCAATCCGAGCTCGGCCTTCAGCCTGTCCATCGCCGCTTCGAGGATCCCTTCCACCCGGCGGTAGTTACCCTCGCGGCGGGCCAGATCGACCTGTATCTGGAGCAGCTCGACCTCCGGCGTCAGCCCCGCCTGAAGCTTCCGCTTTGCCAGCTCCTCGGCCGATCGCCCCTGCTCGAGGTCCTGGCGGGCGATCTCCAGCGCCTCGCGAGCCGAGACCAGTCCGAAGAAGGCCTGTGTGGCGTGGTAGCGGATATCCCTCTGCCGCAGCTCGTGGCTCAGGAGGTCGCTCTCCCAGCCTATCCGACCGATCCTGCGGCTGCGAGCCACGGGATTGCCGGCCAGGAGCGGCTGATTCAGCAGAACCTGTCGGCGCAGCGAATATTCGACGGTGTCACGCCCGGCCCTGAAGCGTTCGCTGTGCCATCGGCTCTGGTAGAGCCTGGTCGATAGGTTGACGGTCGCGCCCCACGGCAGCGCCTGTTCCAGATCTACCCGTCCCAGCCAGAGCTCATCCCCGGAGGATTCGCGCCGGTACTGATACTGCTCGGTATCCTCGTCGTAGACGAGTTCGTAATCGACCGCATCCTGCCAGCTCGGCAGCTCCCCAGACATCCTCAGTTGAGGGCAGTTCTCTCCCTGCACCGTGCGCCATCTGCCGGCGGCAGCCAGCGAATCGAACAGAGCCGCCCGCGCCGACGGACTCCGCTCCTGCGCCAGATGAAGGCACTCGTCCAGCGTGACATGAAGGGTGTCGGCGGATAAGAGGCAAGTAAAAAGTAAAAATGCAAAAGGTAGAAGAAATGATGCCGTTTTTACTTTTCTTGAAGATCCTTCCATTGAGATTATATCGGGTGTTCTTGAACGACGATAAACCCCATTTTTTACCGTCAGATGCCCCCACTTGACGGCATGATAATGTCTTGCCCGCAGGCAGACGCCCTCGTCTGCCTGCGGTGGTGAGACACTCTCAGTTCTATTCAAACCTCAATGCCGTGATGGGGTCGAGCCTGGCGGCTCTTCTTGCCGGCAGCCATCCGAAGATGATCCCAACCCCGACCGCTACCGCCACCGCTACCAGTATGGCCCACAGCGAGACCGCTGTCTCCCAGCCGGCATAGAGCGTGATTCCACGCGCCAGCAGCACCCCCACCAGCACTCCGACAACGCCACCCGACAGCGACAGCAGCACCGCCTCGACCAGGAACTGCCGAGCGATGTCGGACTGACGAGCCCCCACCGCACGGCGGATGCCTATCTCCCGGGTCCGCTCCAGCACCGAGGCCAGCATTATATTCATTATACCTATCCCGCCGACCAGAAGCGAGATGGAGGCGATGGTTCCCATTACGATGTTGAAGATGCGCTGGGTCTCCTGATGCTGCCTGAGCAGCTCCACAGGCACGATGACCTTGAAGTCCCGGACCTCCCGGTGGCGCCTGTGGATGATCCGCTCCACCAGACCGGCGAACAGGTCGAGCCGCTCCGGTTCGGGCATCTGAACGATGATGCGGGTGAGGGGGCTATCGCCACCCAAAGGTGGATCGCGCTTCAGGCTTGTGGCCAGCGGAACATAGATGTCCATATTCCGGTCGCGCAGATCGACCCCTTCGATATCGATGCCGCCCGCGGGACCCCGAGCAGCTACTCCCACGACTGTGTAAAGCTGCCTGCCGACCAGGATCTCCCGGTCCAACGGCGATTCCAGAGGGAACAGCTCCAGCCTGGCCCCACATCCCAGGACACATACCCGCCGAAAGTTCGTTTCGTCACTGAGGGTGAGCTTTCGTCCATGGATGAGTCTCAGGTTGTATAACTCAAACAGGTCCGGCGTCGTGGCTACGAGGTTCAGTGTGGCCTTGCGTTCGCCAGCCAGGATCTTCCTCTCCTGGGTGCGCATCGGCACCACCACCTTGGCACCGGGCACAAGCTCCCTCAGGGCGTCGCAGTCCCGGATGGTGAGCCCTTGCGGATTTCTGTTCAGGGCCGTCTCGCGCTCGTCGCCCTCCTCGGGGCGGGCGAAGTCGATCAGGATGTTGGAGGCCCCCATCACCTCGATCTGCCGCAGGGCCTCCCGCCGGGCCCCCTCCCCGATGGAGGCCATCCCGACCACCGCCGCCACCCCGAAGATCACCCCCAGCGTGGTCAGTCCGCTGCGGAGCCTGTGAGAGCGGAGCCCGTCCAGGGCGCCGCGGAGCAGCTCAAGTCCGACCATCGGCCTCAGCTACCTCCGATGAGCATTATCCCTGCGAGGGCGGGGTCGTTGCGGACTGGGTGTGGAAGATTGTTTTGCCGTCGCCGTATTCACCGTCTCCTCCCCGGCGATCTTTCGAGGTTCGAGTTGTCTGACCTGCCTTTGATCGGCCAGGGTTGGATCGACCAGGGACACCGTGGCGTCCGGGTCCAGCCCCGATTCTATCACCACGTAGTTGTCATTACGGGCGCCGAGGATCACCTCCCGCTCCTTGAAGCCCGATCCGGCGGTCTCACAGACCACCATCCTTTCGCCGCGGTCGAAGACCGCCTCCACCGGCACCCACATCCTGTCGGGCTGCCGGTCTACGATGATGCGCGCTGTAGCCGACATCCCCGGACGCAGCACCGGGTCGGATTCATCTATCCGCACCACCACATCGAACACCTTGGCGTCCGAGGCCCCTTCATCCTCGCTGGCCAGCACCGCCACCTCAACTACCTTGCCGTGGAAGGTCGGTTCCGGGTAGGCGTCGAGCTTAATCTCCACCTCCTGTTCGACCGCGACCTTGCTGACATTGACCTCGCTGATCGAGGTCTCGACCATCATCACCGACAGGTCCGGCAGCTCTATCAGCGCCATACCCCGCCATGGTGTATCGCCGACCTTAACCTTCGACATCTCACTGCCCTTCCAGGTTTCCTTGTGAACCACTAACCCAGGTGCGGGGGCGTGGACCGTCAGTTTGGCCAGATCGCGGTTCGTTTTATCCAGGTCGAGCTCGGCCTGACGGATCTTCAGCTCGAGCGAACGGACGTCGGCCGAGTCTATCAGCCGCTGGGCTTCGACCTGCTGCTCGGCCCGATGAAGCGAGATCTCAGCCTGCTTGAGGTTCAGCTTCCCCTCCTCGACCCGGACGTCGGCCTCGAATTTCATCTGATCCAGTCTGAGCTCCGCAAGCCGGTAGCTGGCGCGGGAGTTCTCAACTGACGATTCGAGGGCGGCCATATGGGACGCCATCGCGGCCAGGCTGCGAGTCAGGTTGGCGCGGGCGATGTCGAGCTCGGCCAGCCGGTCGTCGATCACCTGCTTGATCTCGGTGGTGTCGAACTGGATCAGCAGGTCGCCCCCCTTGACGACCGTTCCTTCGGGGGCGAGATAGACGATCTGCAGGTTCATCCTCACTGGCGGGGCTGTGATAGTGACCGAATTTTCGGCGCGGAGCCGACCGGTCTCCTCCAGGTCAACCACGAATTCACCGGTCATAACTTTGACGGTGGGGAGGTCCGGACCGCCGGTCGGGATAATCC
>MWJR01000148.1 GCA_002127415.1 Calditrichaeota bacterium AABM5.125.24 | reverse complement strand
ACGGGGGCGTCCGCCTTGCCAAATCTTGCATTCTCGGACAGACTGGAAAGCCGGAATCCAGGTCCTATATGGACAAAATGTTACGCCTTTTCCGGGTTCCAGCCCCTGCTTCCGCAGGGACATGCTCTCGCTGGAACGACGATAGAGATTATGCACAATTATTTATGACGCTCTGTATAATAGCGATATTAACGCATTGAGTCATTAGCATCATATCTTTGACGGGAGTTATTGGTATGGATAATAAGGCGCTTCTCATTGGAGGTGAGCTGGTGTTTACCGACGATGTGATGTCGGTCGAAAGTCCCTGGACACGGGAGCCGGTCGGCGAGTGCTGCCGGGCAGGTCCGGCTGAGGTTCAGAAGGCTTTGGATACTGCCTATGCCGGTGCTCAGACTATGCGGCAGCTCAGGAGCTACCAGCGGGCGGATATTCTGCACAGGGTAGCCGATGGCCTTGTGGAGAGGAGGGAGGATTTTGCGCGGATGATAGCCATGGAGGGGGGCAAACCGATCCTCGAGGCGCGCGCCGAGGCGGTGAGGGCTGAATCCACCTTCCGCCTGGCAGCCGAAACCGCACGCAGCTGGGGTGGTGAGCTGCTGCCGCTCGACATCACCGCTGCTGGAGGCGACCGAGTCGCCCTGGTCAGGCGCTTCCCGGTGGGGCTGGTGACCGGCATCTCACCGTTCAATTTCCCGCTCAACCTGGTGGCGCACAAGATCGCTCCAGCGGTTGCGGCTGGATGCTCCATTAATCTGAAACCGGCCAGCGCTACGCCGCTGACAGCCCTGATGTTAGGAGAGCTGTTGCTCGAGGCCGGGATACCACCGGGAGGGTGCAATGTCGTGCCGGTGTCGTCGAGCCTGGCGGGGCCGCTGCTCGAGGACCCGCGAGTGAAGGCGGTGACATTCACCGGCTCCGTGGCGGTCGGCTGGGAGCTGATGCGTCGTGCGGTTGGCAAGCGGGTCTGCCTTGAACTGGGTGGTAACGCGGCTGCCATCGTCGAGCCTGACTGTGACCTCGAACACGCCTTGAACCGCATCCTGGTGGGGGGGTATGCCCACACCGGCCAGATCTGCATATCGGTTCAGCACGTCCTGGTGCACAGGGAGCTGTTCGACGAATTCCTCACCCGCTTCGTGCCGATGGTCGAGGGGTTGAAGATGGGGGACCCGCTCGATGAGGAGACCCGGGTGGCGGCGATCATCGATGAGGAGGAGGCACGCCGGGTTGAGGAGTGGGTGGATGAAGCGGTTGCGGCTGGCGGCAGGCTTCTGTGCGGCGGCGGGCGCGACGGCAACCGGATCCCACCGGCGGTGCTGGTCGAGGTGCCGGATCACTGCCGGATAAGCTGTGAGGAGGCCTTCGCGCCGGTGACGCTGGTGGCACCGTATGACCGGTTTGAACAGGCGCTTGAAAGGATCAACTCGTGGAAGTTCGGCCTGCAGACCGGGGTTTTCACCCACGATGTCGGCAGGGCGATGATGGCATATAACCGGCTCGATGTCGGCGGCGTCATCATCGACGATATCCCCACCTTCCGCGTCGATAACTATCCCTACGGCGGCGTCAAACAGTCCGGATTCGGCCGCGAAGGTATCAGATACGCGATGGAGGAGCTGAGCGAGCTGAAGACGCTGGTATTACCAGCGCCGCGGTGAAGAGAGTTAAGACTTAAGGATTAAGAGCTTAGAACTGTATCCGGGTTGATTAGACGCTGAGAACATTGTAAAAATGATTACAACTGTTACGTGGTGGTGGCAAGACCTGGTGGAACGTCAAATTTAAGAATTGGTGGTGGGACAGAAGGATTTGGGTAAAATTTACACCCCGAGGCTTTGTGTCACTTGGACATTCGGTGCAGCAAAGAGGCTTTTAATTACTATTTTTTAACTACATATAGTAAACTGCTCAAACTGTCCGTTATAAATAAGCAACATGTGTTGCAGTACATCTCTACCGATCAGACAATCAAATTCGCAAGGGTCTAAATTTAAGCCACTTACTCGAATAAGAGGGAAGGAGAAATGTTGCTGCTGAATTTGCATGACTAAGCTTATGTCATATAAAGGCACCGTTACACTTCCCCCAATACCAAAGCTTGGCTGGTAATCGACCGGATTAAGCCGCAATTGAGTGCGAAGAATATTTTCAGATACGCCACTCTTAGACGCACCGGTATCTACCAAACCAATTATGTTTCTTAGTCTTGGGACGGTCTTTCTTCGCCTTTGATACAGAGTGGACTGAATTCTGGGTATTCCGACTTGGACAGGTCCAGTAACCCCGGCGATTTGAAGAGATCTTTGGCATATACTCACGATTATACGTGAATAAACATGAGCAATTCGCCCTTCTCCTCAACCTTTCTTAGAAGGAATGGCTCATCCGCAAATTTTTTAAGTGCCCCTTTAAGCCCGGATGAATGAGTTTTGAAGAATTTTATAATGGAATCCCCCTTGATCAAAACCCATTCATCTGCATGCTCTTTCATAAGCATTTTGCGGTTTGCCTCGTAAACTTCTAACTCGGTACTCAATAAAATTTCGGCATCCATTTGTAACCTCCTTAAAATTAAAAACATACTGACCAACCACAAGGACGAATCCTTTAGATTTGCTATAACCTACTGATATTATTTGGCTTGAATGAATTGCTTGACTTGGTTGGATCATTTTGTATCTTGCCTGTAATATACACTTAAGAGCGGGTTCTCGGCTATGATCCAAATCAATTACAGTGTATGACCCCAGTAACTCATATGCAGATCGGTTGGTTTGGGTGCCAATGGATGCGAATTATAAGCAAATATTTCCCGCTTGTCAAGTGCGCTGGATCACTTTTTAACACCTAAAAGATAAGTGGCAATTTCCGTGCCAAATCCACATATTACTTATTTCAAATTAGCCTACTACCTGAGAATAGATATGATTGACATCTGAAATTGGTAGTGGTAAATTTCAGAGTTTAACGAAACAATCGGGAGTATTTATGATCGAAGGTGTTAGAACCAAGCTCCTGCGGGTTATCCCCGACGAGAGGGGGAGGCTTATGGAGATACTGCGCGAGGACGATGAGATTTTCGAGCGGTTCGGGCAGGTCTATATGACCACCAACTATCCCGGCGTGGTCAAGGCGTGGCATTATCATCACAAGCAGTCCGACAACGTCGCCTGCGTGAAGGGGATGATAAAGCTGGTGCTGCACGATCCGCGCGACGGCAGCCCGACCAGAGGTGTCACCAAGGAATACTTCCTCGGGGAACACCGGCCGATGGTGGTTCATATCCCGCCGCTGGTCTATCACGGTTGGAAATGCGTGTCCGAAACGGAATCTCTCGTCATCAATGTGACAACCCAGGTTTATAATTACGATGATCCTGACGAACATCGCTGTCCCTGGGACGACCCTGAGATCGGCTATGACTGGTCGAGGAAGTTCTATTGAGCGGCCGGGGTATTAAGCGAAGGGTGTTGGTGACCGGCGGCGCCGGCTTCATCGGCTGCAACCTGGTCAGGCTGATCCTGACCGAGCGTCCTGATTGGGAGGTGGTCAACCTGGATCTGCTCACATACGCCGGTAACCTAACTTCCCTGGCGGACGTGGAAGACCACCCGAGATACAGGTTTATCCGGGGCGATGTGGCTGAGCCCGTGGACGTTGCGAAGGCGATGGAGGGCTGCTGGGGTGTGTTGCATCTGGCGGCGGAATCCCACGTTGACAGGTCGATACTCGATCCGGGCCCCTTCCTGCGCACCAACATCATCGGAACCAGGGTGATGCTTGACGCAGCCCGTCAATGCGGGGTTGAGCGCTTCGTTCAGGTCTCAACAGACGAGGTCTATGGCAGTCTCCAGCCGGAGGACCCGGCTTTTACCGAGATGAACAGACTTTTACCGAACAGTCCCTACTCAGCTTCCAAGGCCGGAGCGGACCTGCTGGTGCGGGCCTACTACAAGACCTTCGAGCTGCCGGTGGTGATCACCCGCTGTTCAAATAACTTCGGTCCCTACCAGTTCCCGGAGAAGCTGCTGCCGCTTCTCATCAGAAATGCCCTGGCCGACAAGGAGATACCGGTCTACGGCGACGGTCTTCAGGTGCGCGACTGGATCTTCGTCGAAGACCACTGCCGGGCCCTTGTTGAAGTCCTCGAAAAGGGGCGAACCGGGGAGACCTACAACATCGGCGGGAACTGCGAGATGAGAAACCTGGATATCATCAGGAAGGTGTTGGAAGAATTGGGTAAACCTGAATCCCTCATCACGTTTGTGAAAGACCGTCCCGGGCACGACCGGCGTTACGCGATGGATAACGGCAGGATCGAGCTGGAACTCGGATGGACGCCGGCACACACCTTCGCGGAAGCGCTGCCGAAGACGGTTCAGTGGTATCTTGATAATTTGGAGTGGGTTCAGTCGGTGGTGACCGGGGGGTATCTGGAATATTATCAACGTCAATATGCCGGGCGGCATTCGGGGTGATCATTCGAAGTCTCGGTATCATTGTCATATCGGCGTCTTTGTTGATCGGTCAGAGTGAAGTGCTGGCGGTTGATAAGGGCTCAGCAGCGGTGCCGGTCGGCGACCCCGTTTACCGCTTCCTGGATCGGTGCGCAGTGCGTGGTATGCTGCCGATATGGGCTGTTAGCGTGCGACCCGTCTCGCGCCTTGAGGTGGGCCGGATGCTGTATCTGGCGGCATTCAGCTTCCCGAAGCTGAATGACCGGGTGCTCGAGGCCGACCTCGATTACTTCATCCGCGAGTTCGCCTGGGACATCGAGCGGCTGGAACCGAGCGATGACGGTCCCAAGAGGATGCCCCGTCCGACCCGCTACAACCCGAGCGCCGCACTCAAGAGCCCGCACTGGCACCTGAGCGGACTCAGGTCGGACCGTTTCAGCTTCATCCTCGATCCGGTGGGGTGGGCAGGGATCGATGCCGATGATGATAAGACCATCTTCAGGCGTGCGACCGGTATCCAGTTCCGGGGTAACTTCAGCCGAAGGATTGGATACTACTTCCGGTTCGTGGACCACGTTGAACGTGGGAATGGGCCATACCTGCACAGGGACAGCCTTCTGGTGGACAGTTACGGCTACGTGGGGCCTCTGCAGGGTGGAGATGTGACCTACTACGATATGACCGAGGCCTATATCACCGCTGGCTGGAGGATGGTCGAGGTTACCTTCGGGAAGGATAGAGCCTCCTGGGGGCCAGGGTATGAGGACGGTCTGCTGCTGTCAGGATTGGGCCCGTCATTCGATCATCTGCGACTGATAGTTGAGCCGGTGAAGCGGGTGAGGTTCGTGTATCTGGCCGGGAAATTGCAGGCTACGGGTGTGCCGGTTGACACCTTATATCGCACAACTGAGGATTGGGCGCGTGTTGAACCCTCCCCGAAGTGGCTGTCGGCGCATCGGCTCGAGTATTCACCGTGGGAAACGGTGGTCTTCGGGATAAACGAGACTATCATCTGGGGCGAGCGGGGTCTGGACGCGGCGTATCTGAACCCGATAAACTTCTATTTTTCCGCCGAGCACAACGGCGGCGATCAGGACAACGTGCTGATGTCCGGAGACATCGCCTTGAGGGTGGCGAAGCGGGGGATTGTTTACGCTGAGCTGCTCATCGACGATATGAAGGTCTCCGCCATCGGAGAGGGCGATCCGTCGAACAAGTTCGGGATTCTTGTGGGGGGCTGGATGACTGACACCGGTATCGACGGGCTCGAGTCCGGGATCGAATACACCAGGCTCCAGCCATTCGTCTATTCGCACTTCTATCCGGCGAATCGTTACACCAACTGGACTTCCAGCCTCGGGAGCAGCCTGTCGCCGAATTCGGACCGTCTGCGATGGCGGGTCTGCTACAGGCCACGCCGGTGGTTGGAATTTGACCTCACGGTCGATCTCAACCGTCACGGTTCAGTCGGCGGCGATCCGACGGAGACCATTCGGAGCGGTTCGGAGGAGAAGATTTACTTCTTGGACGGCGACCGTGAAGACTGGAGCAGCATCGAGGCTACGTTGAGCTGGGAGCCTGAAACCGGCATAATCCTCCAGGCCGGCTGGCTGAATGGGGATCATTCGACTTTCCTGCAGGACAGGTTCTTCCTGTCGGCGGGGTATCGATATTAGAAACTGTTAAGGGGTGATATGGAGAAGCGCGAGCCGGTGGTGCGGTTGAATTTTTACGACCTGCTCATTCTGCTGGCCAGATGGCGCAAGTTGTTCATTGTGAACTTACTTCTGGTGGTAGCAGCGGCGGTGGTTATCGCCCTGCTTCTGCCGGTCTGGTATTCCGCTGCCACAGTGATCCTGCCATCCAGCGGGGCTGCCGGGGGTATGCCGTCTTTCCTGCCGCAGGAGTTGATTGGTGTAGCCACCAGTTTCGGACTTGAGTTGCCTTCAGAGGAGATATACCAGACCATCCTCGGCAGCAGAACCCTGAAGGAGCGGATAGTCGAGCGGTTTGACTTGCGCCAGGTCTATGGAATGGACGAGAATGTCTATCTGGAGGATGTTCTGATGGCGTTTGGGAGCCATATGACCATCGTAACCCGGGAGGATCGGTCGATTAAGGTGACGGTGGAAGACCGCGACCCCGAACTTGCGGCTGCAATGGCCGACGCCTGCGTCGAAGAGTTGGATGCTATCTACAGTGGTATTACCAGCGAGACGGCGCGAAAGAACAGGCACTTCATCGAGCGCCGCCTTCAGCAGGTTGGCGATACCCTGGCCGCTCTGCAGGACAGACTACAGGCTTTCCAGCATCGCACCGGGGCGATACAGCTCACCGAACAGATGGTCGTAATGATCAACACTGCCTCCGAACTGAAGGCCAAACAGCTCGCCGCCGACGTCAGGTTCGAGGTGATTCGGAACAGCTTTGGAAAGGATCACCCGTTGGTGGGGCAGCTCTCTGCGACCTCCAGGGAGCTTGAACGCAAATATAACTCGTTGATTTCAGGCAGGGAGGGAGAGCTGTTCATCGGGCTGCAGGAGCTTCCTGAAGTGGGCCGGCAGTATGCCGAATTATTCTGGCAGATAGGGATTCAGACCAGGCTTCTGGAATATATATATCCTCAGTATGAGAGCGCTCGCATTCAGGAGCAACGGGAGACCGCCAACGTTCAGGTGTTGGATAGGGCGCTGGCGCCCAACCGGAAGAGCCGCCCGCCGCGAAGAATGATAGTTATGATTGCCGCGGTTGTATCACTCGTTGCCACGCTGATTATGGTTTTGATCTTTGAATACTGGAGGTCTCTGCCTGAGCGGAGCACCGAGGATTGGGACAAGGTGCAGCACATCAAGCGGGTGCTGCGAGGGCGGTAGCAAACGGTGTTATACGCATATCGTCGGCTTTGGTCTGCAGAGCGGGGTTTACAGCCGGGGGTAATAGAGGGGTGGCTGCTTTTATGGGGGGCGGTGGTTGTCCCACTGGCCCTGGCGATGTCGGTCTACGACCCCATCATTACCCTGGTGGCCATTGGAGCGCTGGGGGCAGTGGTGGGGTTAATCCTGTTCTTTAATGTTCGGCAATTTTTCATATATGCTCTCCCGGTCATCTTTGCCATCTCTTCTCATCGGGTGTTCTTGGCATTGATCGCTCTGCTGGCGGTCTCTTTCCTGGCGGATCGTCTCCGGGTGGGCCGTGTATCTCTGCAGGTGCCGTTTCCCGTTCTGCTGTCACTGTTGGTTCTGTGCGGTCTCAACGGTGTAGTGAGGGCGGTGGACGCCGATATCGGGCGTTACCTATTCCAGTATTCCCTGCTGATGCCTCTATTCATCTTTTTAGTAATCTATAATCTCGAGCTTTCAACACGCGATATCCGCAACTTTCTGCTGGCAGTATGTTTAGTCGCAGCCCTGGTCGGTTGGGTCAGCCTGGGGTTGTATATCCAGACGGGGATACCGCGGCGGGTATTCGCCTGGCCATCCCAGAACCAGGCAGCCTGCCTGTTTGGAGTGATTCTGCCATATGCATTAGTATCGTTGATTGACGCCAGGCAGGTCGAGCAGCGCATTCTATGGGGCTGGATCCTTCTCGGCCTCGGGGTGGGGTTGTTGGTGACCCAGACGCGAGCCGTCTTGATCAGCAGCCTGATAGCTGTGCTGTATATAAGCTGGAAGGACCGGCGTGCTATGCGCATTATGCTGCCAGCACTGCTTGTGGCTCTGGTGGCGGCTCCGACCTTGATCGTCACCCGTATGGCGCTCCTGTTCGGTAAAGGGGCCGAGATCGACTGGTCCTCCATAGGACGGGTGCAGATATGGCTGAACAGCCTGGAATTCATCCCCAGGTATTTCCTCTTCGGGATGGGGCTCGACAGCTTCAGAACCATTTACCCTACCATATTTCCTTACAGTATCATCCGGGCTGAACATCCTCACGACGTCTATCTGAGGTGGCTGTTTGAGTTGGGGTTGGTCGGACTGGTGGCCTATGTTCTTTTCATCCTGGGATGTCTGCGGCGTGGACACCGAACCGTGGCACGGGTGGTCGGCGATCAATGGGGGGAGTCGTCCCGGATTATGCTGGGGCTTAATGCCGGTATTATCAATGTGCTGGTGGCGGGGCTGGTGGATTCCTATCTCAGCGATCCGCGGGTGCTGACGCTTTTCTGGAGTATGCTGTGCTTTCAGTTGTTACTGGCTCGACGGACGATAGTCGCTGATGCGCAGTCAGGTTGATTATGTCGGGTGCTGGGGCCGTCCTGATGGTTCGGGATGAGCCCATATCTCCTTATGGGCGCGATAAATCGGCCCCTACTATTGTTCAATCTGTTTGGATTGTCATCGTTCGGCAACCGCCGGACTTGCTATGATACACCCGGTTAATTGAGGATCCGGTTGGTTCATTCATTTGGGATGAGATACGCCGAGAGTTTCAGTGAGAGCGGGTCGCAAGTGGCGGTGGATACGACGACTTTCGGCGGGCGGTTTGCGGTTTATATCCTGGGAGCGGCGGCTCAGATTATCATCGCCCGTGCACTCGGACCAGCCGGCATAGGGCTGTTCACACTGGCTTTGACAGTCGCCATCGGTCTGACCGCGCTGGTTCATCTCGACCTCTCATCCTCGGTTACCGATTTCACTCAGTGCGGCGATGTTGAGCGGAAGGCGCTGGCTGGAAACAGCCTGTTCCTGGCTATCATCGGTGGGGCCGCAGTTGCAGTCGCCGGGTTTATCCTGATAATCAGGCTGCGCGACCTTTATTTCCCTGTTCTGAATGACAGGTTATGGGGTATGGCTCTGGTGGCAGTGACGCCGCTGTTGCTGTCAGGATTTAGTCGGGGGCTGTGGACGAAGCCGGCCTGGATCAGGCGGCTTGAGCTGCCGCTTATTTTGAAAGAGGCGGTTCTGCTGGCCGGAGTTGTGGTTCTGGCGCGTGCCGGATTGCTCTCGGTTGATGCGGCGGTTGCGATCTGGGTGCTGGCCTGTGTCATTGGCGCTGTTCTGCACTTCGGGTTTGTCTGGTGGCGGGCTGGATGGGGCATATCCGTCAATCCCCTGACGATGAAAAACACCGCTCCGTCCGGGATAAGGTCGTATGCCGACAATCTGCTGACCTTCCTGCTGCTCCGGTCGGACATCTTTCTGGTCGCCTACTTCCTGACCCTTCGGGAGCTGGGGCAGTATGGGATAGCGGTGTTAATCGCAACCGTCCTCTGGGATTTGCCCACTGCCGTTGCCGGATCGCGGACACCGCCTGTTCCCGGGCGCGGCGACCTGAGAGATTACCGCTGGAGAGCCTTACTCAGCCGGTTCTGTTTCACGATTTTACTGGCCGGTGCGCTCTTCCTCGCGGCTGGTGGATGGTCTTTAATCCGGCTGCTGCTGGGTGATCTCTTCAAGGCTGCCTATCCTGCCCTGGTTCTGCTTATCCCCGGCAGGGTGTTTTACGGTATGGCCTGCGCGATTTATCGAAACAGAGCTGGAGGCGCAGCCCCGGTCAGCGAGAGGGTAATCACTACCCTGGCCTTTGTCATCAATGTGGCAGCCAATCTGGTTCTTATACCTCGCTACGGTATCGTCGGTGCGGCGGTATCGTCGAGTGTAGCCAACATCTTTGCCGGGTTGATGCTGCTGCACTTTTACGTCAGGGAATCCGGATCGCCGGTCGGTGATATGTTAATCATCAGGCGTGGCGATCTGCGAGAGTTGTTCAGGTCAGGACGGCGGTGGTAGATGTCGATTGAGGGCACAGCGATAGTAGTGACCTACAACTCAGCCGGTTTCATAGGCGAGTGCCTCGATTCTATGGGCTCGGCTGCAGACGACGGTCGGCTTAAGGTGGTGGTGGTGGATAACGCATCGGTTGACGGCACGGTCGACATAGTGAGCTCGCGGTTTCCGTGGGCGAAGATTATTCGCAGCCACTGGAACAGGGGGTTTGGGGCCGGGAATAACCTCGGTTTCGAGAAAGTTGAAGGCGACTGGTGTCTGTTTCTGAATCCAGATGCGGTTGTGGTGGAGGGCGCTCTGGATGAGCTGGCGCGGTTTCTGGCCGATCATTCGGAGGTCGTCTGCGTGGGGCCTGCGGTGCTGGACGGGAACGGAAAGCGAACGCTGTCATATTTCCCCTTCACCGGGCTGCTGACCTCCCTCTGGAGCGCGGTGGGGTTGCAGAGGATTCTTCCCCTGAACCGCACAAACGGCCGCCGGGAGCTTCGCTGCAGACCGCCGAACCGGTCGGTTGAGGTCGATAGACTGTTGGGGGCAGCGATGATGGTCAAACGACGGGCACTGGATGCGGTCGGTCGGTTCGACGAACGGTTCTTCCTGTATTCGGATGAGGAGGACCTCTGTCTGCGTCTGCGCCAGGCGGGCTGGAAGGTCTGTTATCACCCTGAGGCTTCTGTCGTGCACCGGGGGTCCGGTTGTGCCGAGGCTGGACCGTTGACTGTGGCTGCCGCCAACTGGAGCCGGTATCTCTTCATGCGCAAGCACTGCTCGCGGCTGTCGGCTGAGGTCTCGCGAACAGTCTGGATAGCGATGTTGGTCGTTCGTTATCTCCTGGCACGAACCGGGCTGTTGTTTGGTCGGACTGATCGTAAAATAGAGGGCTACCGCCAGTCAATAAGGTCCTTGATGGTTCTACGCTACTTCGACCGGGTTCTGCGACCGGGAAAGATTGAGATGTCAGTAAACCGGGCGGCACATTGAAGCTGCTGGTGGTCAAACTGCACGCCCTGGGTGATCTGACCATCGCTACGCCCGCCATTCGTCGGCTGCGTGATGGATTGCCGGAGGCGCGGATCGACCTGCTGACCACCTCGTGGTCTGCACCGGCAGTGGTGGCCAATCCCTGCATCGACCGTCTGATCGTCATCCGGGATGAGATATTCTTCTCACCCGGGCTGCGAACCCTGCCACCGACAGCGAAGCTGCTCCTTGAGCTGAGGCGGGAACGGTATGATGCGGCGTTGATCTTTCACCGGCGCCGAGCCGTCGAACTGTTCATTAAAGCGGCGGGGATTCCCGACCGCTATCGATTCAATGGCGGTGAAGATGGCAAATCGGTTCTGCTTGACGAAGGGCGGCATAGCGCCCTGACAGCCTGGGAGTTGGCGGACCTTATGGTTCGAAAGCTGGGAGGGGAAGAGGTTCAGCCGCCGGGGCTTGAAGGTCTGCGTTACGAATGGTTCGTCCAGCCGGATGAGGCACAGCGTGCCCGGGATCTGCTGGTGCAATCGGGCGTGGGTGAAAGGCCTTTCGCGGTGTTTCTTCCTGGTGGCGGGGTGAATCCGAGGGTTAACAGCCGCGTCAAACGATGGGGGACAAGCGGCTTCGCGGCCCTGGCTGAATGGCTAAGAAATGAAGCGGGATTCCAGATTCTACTCCTTGGTGGCAGCAGCGACCGCTCAGCCTGCGCTGAGGTGGCGGATGAGGCGATGGTTGAGGTCATCGATCTGTCAGGTGGGCTGGACATCCGTCTGTCAGCGGCGGTGATGGCTTTGAGCGGGTTGGTGGTATCGGGCGACTCCGGGCCTCTGCACATAGCTGCGGCTGTAGGAGTACCGGTGGTGGGAATCTTCGGGCCCACCGGTGTGAGGCATAAGCTGCCCCCGGGGGACAGGGTCTATGCCGCAAGCCTCGGTCTGCCGTGCAGCCCTTGTTTCTTCGGCGCCTTCAGTGGATGCATCTTCGACAGGATCCGCTGTCTGGAGGAGCTGCCGGTAGAGACGGTTGAAGATGCGGTTAGAAAGGCTCTGGAGCACACCACATCGGTCGGGGTGGACGGGTCTTGAATATCGGCGTGGTAGTGATTCTGCTGTCGGTGGATGCGGTGGCTGCGGCGGCTGCAATCCGGCTGACGCATCTGCTCAGGTTTGAAAGCGGGCTGTTCAGTAATCCGATACCGGCGGAACTTTGCGGGCCGATATTGCTGCTGACCGGCTTCTGGTGGCTGCTGTTTGCCATTCGCGGGATGTATCTGACACCGGTGGCGCTGTCACGGTTCGATGAGGTGGTCAGGTGTTTTAAGGCCGTTGTTATCGGCATATTCATTGTATTTCTGGCTACATTTGATGTTCGCGAGCCGGTCACGATAACACGCATTTTTCTGTTGACATACGGTCTGCTGGTGTTCATCTTCATCAGCAGCGGCCGGGTTGTGGTCAGGATACTTCAGAGACGGCTCAGGCGGCGAGGTAAAGGGCTGTGGAACGCGGTGATAGTCGGCTATAACGAGGTCGGCCGGCGGCTCAATCACCAGCTTCACTACTGGCCGGTCTGGGGGTTTCGTGTGGTAGGATTTATCGATCACCTGCCTGCTCAGGAGGAGCACCTCGGCGTCCGGGTGCTGGGCGGGATAGATGATCTGCCGAGGGTGATTGAGACCCATCGGGTTCAGTGGATTCTGATGGCTCCCGACCGGCAGGCGCACGACGCCCTGCTTGAGGTCTTCGACCGGTGCAGTTTTCTGCGGGTTCGCTTTATGATTGTGGCGAGCTTCTACCAGATGGTGGTGGGGCTGGTTCGGACTGTCGAGATCCACGGTATGCCGCTGGTGGAGGTGGTGCCGCAGCTGGTGCCGCTGCACATCAGGATAATTAAGCGGGTGGTGGACCTGGCTGCCGGCTTGGTTGTAACCCCGGCTCTGTTCATAATCACACCGCTTGTCGCCCTGGTCATCAGGCTCGATTCTCCGGGACGGATATTCTACACCCAGCGGCGGGTGGGCAGAGGGGGCCGGGAGTTCACACTCATCAAGTATCGCTCTATGATCAGGGATGCCGAGAAACAGTCCGGTGCGGTCTGGGCACAGCGGGACGACCCGCGGGTGACACGGGTGGGACGCATCCTGAGGCGCACCCATCTCGATGAGCTGCCGCAGTTTATAAACGTGCTTTGCGGACAGATGTCGCTGGTCGGCCCCCGACCGGAACGGAGGGAGTTCGTCGAGCAGTTCAAGGATAAGGTGCCGCTGTATGAGCGGCGGCAGCGCATCAGGCCCGGCATCACAGGCTGGGCTCAGGTGAGGCACAAATACGACGAGACCCTGGAGGACGTTATCGATAAGACCAGATACGACCTGTTTTACGTTGATCATATATCACTGGCGCTCGATCTGAAGATACTCATCGCCACCGTTCTGAAGGTCATAAGGGGAGAGGGGCACTGAGCGGGTTATGCACGATATAAGGGAGATACGCGAGGATCCGGAGCGGTTTCAGCGCGGACTGCAGCGGCGGGGAGAGGAGTTCGACGTCCAGGGGCTGCTCGAACTTGACGCTGCTCGACGTGAACTGACCAAAGAACTGGATAAGTTGCGTCAGGAACGCAACTCCGTTTCGAAGCAGATAGGTCGGTCGAAGCGGGCCGGTCAGGACACCTTCGACCTGGAAGCCGAGATGCGACGGCTCGGAGAGGAGCTCAAGGCCGGTGAAGCGCGCGAGCGGGAGCAGGGGGCCGTCCTCAGGGGTCGGCTGTTCGAAATCCCCAATATGCCAGCGGATTCAATTCCGGACGGGATGAGTGAGTCCGATAATGAAGAGGTTAGGCGGTGGGGTGAGCCGCCGCGATTTGAGTTTGAACCCGGCGACCATCTGGCTGTGGCTGAGCGGCTCGGCATACTCGACTTCAAGCGCGGCGGCAAGGTGACCGGCTCCGGCTTCCCGGTCTGGTCGGGCGCCGGTGCGGCTATAGAGCGAGCCCTGATTAACTTTATGCTCGATCTGCAGACAAAGGAACACGGCTACCGCGAGATGATGACCCCCTTTGCCGCCAATCGGGACAGTATGCTCGGCTCAGGGCAGATCCCGCACCTCGAGGATGATATGTATCTAATTGAGAAGGACGACCTGTTCTTGATCCCCACCTCTGAGGTGACCCTGATCAACCTGCACCGGGATGAGATCATTCCCGAGTCCTGCCTCCCACTCAAATATGCGGCCTATTCGCCCTGTTTCCGGAGGGAAGCGGGAGCCTATGGCCACACTACACGCGGGTTCCTGAGGGTGCATCAGTTCAACAAGGTTGAGCTGGTTCGCTTCGAGCGACCGGACGACTCCGCGCGGGCGCTGGAGGAGATAGTGAGGCATGCCGAGGCGGTGCTGCAACGTCTTGAGCTCCATTACCGGGTGGTGAAGCTGTGTGCGGGGGAGCTTGGTTTCAACGCCTCGATCTGCTATGACCTCGACGTCTGGGCTCCGGCGGAGGGAGGTCGCTGGCTTGAGGTATCGTCCTGCAGCAACTGTGAGGATTTCCAGGCCAGGCGTGCCGGGATCAGGTTCAGACCCGGGGGTGGGGGAAAGACGGAATATGTGCATATACTGAACGGATCGGGACTGGCCACGTCGAGATTGATGGTGGCCCTGCTCGAGACCTATCAGACTGATGAAGGTTCACTGGCGATACCGCCGGTGCTGAGGCCATATCTTGGGGGTTTGACGGTCGTTACGGCCACGGATGAGGAGAACTGGTCGTGAAGATAGTGGTGGTTGGCGCCGGTGCAGTTGGACTGCATCTGGCCAGAACCCTCTCATGGGAGGGGCATGAGGTGGCCATAATCGACCACCTCCAGGAGCTCATCGACCGCGCCGGAGGCAGTATGGACGTGATGGCACTACGCGGCAGCGGCACATCGTTATCGACCCTGGTTCAGGCAGGTGCGCCGGAGGCTGACCTGCTGATTGCGGTAACCTCCGTCGATGAGATTAACATCGTCGCCTGTATGCTGGCCAAGCAGCTCGGCGTGAAAACCCGCATTGCCAGGGTTCGCAACCAGGAATACTCCGAACCCAACTCGCTGGTATCCCTGACGGAGCTCGGGATCGATCAGGTGATACATCCCGAGCTGGAGGCCTCGCGCGAGGTGGTGCGGATGATACGCTACCAGCATGCCATAGACATTATCGAGTGTGCTGAGGCGAAGATGTTTCTGGTCGGTCTGAGGGTCGAGCTGGAGGCGCCGATTATCGGACGCAGGCTGTGCGATCTGACCCCCGACTTCCCCGATATGCCGTTCCGGGTGGTTGCCACCGTTCGTGACGGACAGACCATCATCCCCACCGGCACCGACATCATACAGCAGCGCGACCTGGCGTATGTTATCACCCACTCAGAGGACCTGCAGCGGGTGTTCTCTCTGGGGGGCAAGCCGAATGAGATTTCGCGGGATGTGATGCTGCTGGGCGGTGGGATGATTGGGCGGATGGTGGCAGAGGAACTCGAAGAGGATAAGAAATATAACATAAAGTTGATCGAGAGTGACACCGAGCGGACCCAGCGAGCCGTGCAGAGACTTAAGAACACTATGGTGGTTCGCTGTCGGGAGGGAATCGACATCGATGTGCTCGCCCTGGAAGGCATCGCTGAGATGGGGGTCTTCGCGGCTCTGACCGATGACGATGAGAACAACATTGTGACCAGCCTGTTTGCGCGGCACCTGAAGGTCGGGCGGACCATCACCCTCATCAGCAAGCCGGAATATATGCCGATTGTGCGAGCCATCGGTCTCGATGCGGCGGTCAACGAACGGGTCCAGACCTCCGACGCCATCGTGAAATACCTGTTGGGAGGGCGGATAATGGCGATATCATCGCTGCGAGGCACCGACGCAGATGTCATCGAGCTTGTGGTCAGCGAGCGCTCCAGGGCGGCCGGGAAGCGATTGCGGGAGGTTGAGTTCCCTGAAGGCGCTCTGGTCGGCGCCATCGATCATATGGGCGATGTGACTGTAGCGGTAGGTGATTCAATGGTGCAGGCCGGCGACCGGCTGGTGATATTCTGCGAGCCGAGGGCTGTGTCGAAGCTGGAAAAGATGTTCGGGTAGCTGTGACGGTGGTTGATAACGGTATAAGCCTTCCGAGGTTGACAGCTGATTTAGAAGCAGTCGATGGTTGATCTGCGAAACGTCGGTTTCATAGTCGGTGTGATACTGCTCTTCATCGCAGCGATGATGATATTGCCGCTCGGGGTCAGCATCTATTACCTCGACGGCGATACCGCGGCGATAGGCTGGTCGATGGCTGTCACGGCTGTGGTTGGTGGCGCTTTGATGCTTCTGCGCCGCAAGGATCGTGACATCGGGATACGTGACGGCTTTGCGGTGGTTTCTTTCGGCTGGCTTGCGATGGCGCTGGCGGGGGCTCTGCCGTTCTACCTCTCCGGAGCCGTATCCTCCTTCACCGACTGTTTCTTCGAATCGATGTCCGGCTTCACCACCACCGGTGCATCGATACTCGGCCCGCACCGCCCCATCGAGTTGCTGCCGCACGGGGTTCTGTTCTGGCGAAGCCTGACACACTGGATAGGCGGGATGGGGATCATCCTACTCTCTCTGGCTATCCTGCCGATGTTGAAGGTGGGCGGGATGCAGCTGTTCAGAGCCGAGGTGCCTGGACCGACCAAGGATAAGCTGACACCCCGCATACGCGACACCGCCGAGATTCTCTGGCTGGTTTATGTGGGGATAAGCGCCATGGAGACCCTGCTGCTGTTCATCGGCGGAATGGACCTGTTTGAAGCCGCCTGTCACACCTTCGGGACTATGGCCACCGGCGGCTTCTCGACCCGTTCCGAGAGCAT
Source organism: Calditrichaeota bacterium AABM5.125.24 (assembly GCA_002127415.1). GTDB lineage: Bacteria > Electryoneota > AABM5-125-24 > Hatepunaeales > Hatepunaeaceae > AABM5-125-24. The sequence continues at coordinate 6,575 of MWJR01000148.1, read as the reverse complement.
TGCGGCATTCGGCAGCGCGTATGTGGAATACGTCGTCATCATCTTTATGTTCATTGCCGGGACCAACTTCGCCCTGCACTATCGGTTGCTCTTCAGGAGGCAGATCGGCTGCTACTGGCGCAGCGGCGAGTTCCGGCTTTACCTGTTCCTGGTGGCGTTGTTCACAGCTCTGATGATGGGGAATAACCTGGGGAGTGGCACAGTCCATGGCTTCGAGGTGGCCTTTCGCGAGTCTCTTTTCCAGGTGGTTTCCATCCTGACCACCACCGGCTACGGTTCAGCCGACTGGGGAGGGTGGGGTGCATTCGCCCAGGTTCTGCTGGTTCTGTTGATGATTGTAGGTGGTATGGCAGGATCGACCGGCGGTGGGGTTAAGGTGATGCGATTTCAGGTTCTTTTAGGCCAGGTGAGGATAGAGTTGCAGCGGCTGATACATCCCCAGGCGGTGCTGCCGCTGCGCATCAGCGGACAGATGGTTGACGATGGGATCGTGCGTAACGTGCTGGCCTTTCTGCTGGCGTTCGGTATCCTGCTCGGAGTATCGACCGCACTTCTGGCGGGGATGGGGATCGACCTGGTAACCTCTTTCGGGGCGGCCATCGCAAGTCTGTCGAATATCGGTCCCGGTTTGGGAGCTGTCGGACCGGCCGAGAACTACGGATGGCTGCCGAACGCTGCCAAGTGGCTGCTGGCGATGCTGATGATGCTGGGCCGGCTCGAAGTGTTCACCGTTCTGGTTCTGTTCAGCCGTTATTTCTGGAGGAGATGAGAGTATGAAAGTCTGAATGTAGCCCGGTTTCATCGAAACCTGGGGCATTTGGACATGGCGATATAAATTATTACACACATTTGACGCCTACAAGGGGCTATACTACAGGATGCAGAGCCAATTTCGTAGCATAGCGCCTCGTGTGCGTCTTATGTCGTTGTGTATAAATCCCGGATTCGAGGAATTCGGGCTACGTGACTTTACCAGACAGGCAATGATCCTATGAAAGATAAATATGGTCAATACCAGTAGTAACGGCGCGCTGCTGACCGTCGAGGGATTAAAGAAGTATTTTCCGATCCGGCATGGGCTGTTCGGGCGTAAGGTAGGTCAGGTGAAGGCAGTCGATGATGTGTCGTTTGCGGTTCGTCCAGGTCGGACGCTCGGTCTGGTGGGTGAATCGGGCTGCGGAAAGACCACAGCCGGACGGTCGATTATTCGGCTCATAGAGCCCAGCGGGGGGCATGTGCTTTTCGGCGGCGTGGATGTTCTCGGTCTTGTAGGTGAGGCGCTGCGGGAGATGCGGCGCCGGATGCAGATTGTGTTCCAGGACCCCTACAGCTCGCTCAATCCGCGCATCACCATCGGGGGAATGCTGGCCGAGATACTCCGCTTCCACCGGGTGGTTGAGAGGAGACGTATTCGGGAGCGGGTGATGGAGATACTGGACAGTGTAGGCCTTTCTTCCCACTTTGCCGGTCGCTATCCGCACGAATTCTCAGGCGGACAGAGGCAGCGGATCGGGATCGCCCGGGCCCTCTCGGTGGGGCCGGACTTCATCGTTCTTGACGAGCCCGTATCTGCGCTTGACGTTTCGATCCAGGCGCAGATACTGAATCTGCTGATGGATCTTCAGGAACGGCTTAACCTGACCTATCTGTTTATAGCCCACGACCTTTCGGTGGTGGAACATATTGCGGACGAGATTGCGGTGATGTATCTGGGACGGGTGGTCGAGGTGGGGCCGGCCGGACTGGTGATTTCAGATCCGTTGCATCCATATACCCGGGCGTTGTTGACGGCGGTGCCTCAGCCTGACCCGGAGTTCAGGAAGGAGAGGGAGCTTCTTACCGGTGATGTTCCCAGCCCGGCCAATCCACCGCCCGGCTGCCACTTTCATCCCCGCTGTTCGGAGGTGAAGCCGATCTGTAGAGAATGGCAGTTCGGACTAATGGATGCGGGCGGAGGCAGAAAGGTCGCATGTGTATTATATTGAGCTTTTAACTGTCAGATATATAGCCCGGATGCCCCGAATTCGGGGTTTGTCCAGATAGATTTTTCCCGGTTTAGATGAAACCGGACTACAAAATGTCAGCCTTTATTTCAGGCCAATGAGGACATTCAGATTGCTTCGCTTCGCTCGCAACGACAGATAAAACAGATTAAATGTGAGTGCCCGACGATGAAGTTCCTGCCTCGCTGGCTGCGCGAAAACTTCCAAGTGAAGCTCGGATTGTTCATTCTGGCGATTCTGCTCTGGTTCCTGGTCGTTATAGAACGGACGTATGAATACGCCTTCGACATCCCGATTGAGCTGGAAGGGGTGAAGAAGAGCAGGGTGGTGATGAATCCTGTGCCCGATATGGCGCGGGTGATTTTTCAGGCGCGGGGGAGAGAACTGCTTCAGATGCAGTTTTTTACCAACCCCTACCTGCGTATCGACCTCTCGAGCATCAACTACTACTATACCTTTCGTCCCCGACTTGATATGATCGTTCTCCCGGGTGGACTGGCGGCGGAGCCGATAGAGATTCTGAAACCGGACTCGATTCCGGTTATGCTGGGGGAGCTGGTGGAGCTGAAGCTGCCGGTCTCTCCGCAGGTTAAAGCCGAGCCGGCGGCCGGCTATGTCGTCGTTGGGGACTATGAAGTGCATCCGCCCGAGGTGGATGTGGTCGGTCCGAAGCAGAAGATCGCACGGGCCAAGCGGGTCAAGACGGTTCCCGCCGAGCTTGACGGCCTCAAGCGTAACACTGAGCTGCAGCTGGCCCTGGTGCTGCCATATGGATATGGAACGGTTGTTACCCCAGCGCAGGTGAAGGTGCTGGTGCGGGTGGAGCGGATAGGTGAGCGGAAGATAAAGGGGGTGCCGTTGACCGTAGTTAACAGCCCGCGGGGACGGGAGGTGATTGTCGATCCGGTTTCGGTGGATGTTGAGGTGAACGGCGGAATTTCTGTGCTGTCCGACCTGAATGCCGAAGACCTGGAGGCCTGGGTTGATTACCAGGAATATAACCCGATGAGTGGCGCCCCGATTAAGGTGCATGTTAATCTGCCCGAGTCACTGGAGCTCAAACGAACCAGTCCCGCCAATATCAGGCTTATCGTTCGCCGCCGTTGAACCCGCGAGTAATCCTCGGTATTGAGACATCCTGTGACGAGACAGCCGCCGCCCTGCTGATTAACGGCAGGATCGTCGCCGACCGAACCACCCGCCAACTTCTTCACGAACGCTATGGGGGGGTCGTTCCCGAGCTGGCATCCAGAGCCCACGAAAGGCTGCTTACCGACGCCGTTGAAGGTGTCATGCGTGATGCTTCAGTAAAGACTGATGACATTGAAGCGGTTGCTGCCACATACGGTCCTGGATTGGCAGGAGCGCTGTTAGTGGGGTTATCGTTCGCCAAAGGGCTGGCGGCGGGTTTGGGTGTGCCGTTCCTGGGAGTAAACCATATCGAAGGCCACCTCTGGAGCGCTGAGCTCACCGCCGGACCGCTCCCTCTGCCGTTCCTCGGTCTGGTGGCTTCAGGAGGGCACACATTGACGGTTGGAGTGCACGGTTTCGGCAGGTATAACCGGTTGGGTGCGACGCGCGATGATGCGGCGGGTGAGCTCTTCGACAAGGTCGGGCGACTGCTCGGCTATGGCTTTCCAGCCGGGGAGGCGATCGATAAGGAAGCGATGGACTACAACGGCGATCCAGTGCGGTTTCCCCGTGCCCGGCTGTCCGACGACCCCCTCGGCTTCAGCTTCAGCGGTCTAAAGACAGCGGTTCTCTACTACCTGCGCAGCCGGTATAAATCGGGCAAGTCCGGCTTCGAATTGACCACCGAGGTCAGGGCCTCGGTGGCGGCCGGTATTATGGAGGCGGTAGCTGATATGCTCGCAACCGGGTTGTCAAACGCCTGCGATCTTGCGGACTATAGAGCTCTGGTGGTTTCGGGTGGCGTTGCAGCCAGCCGTTTTCTGCGGGAGAGGTTCTCCGGATTTGCGGCTGAGCGCGGCCTGCCCCTCTTTATTCCGCCTCCCGAACACTGCACCGACAACGGTTCAATGATAGCCTATGCCGGTTATCGCAGATTTAATGGGGGGTGGGAAAGCCCTCTCGATCTGTCGGTTGATCCGGGGGCGGACCTATGCAGCAATCACTGCTGATGGACGGCGGATCGACCTTCAACCTGACAACTGCCTGTCCCGTCTGGCTGTTGGGACTGGGTTGTGCTATAGCTCTGGCGTTCGCCGTCTGGAGCTATCTCCGCACCTGGCCGCCGACGAAGCCGGGGGTGAGGGCGCTGCTCGCGGTGCTTCGATGGGGAGCTATATTCGGCGGGCTTTTAGTGCTGGCACAGCCGGCTCTGGAGCTGCATCGCGTGGTATCGGAACCGGCGAAGCTCCTCGTCCTGGTGGATAAATCTGCCAGTATGACCCTGACCCAAGACAGCCTCGACCGGGTGGAACAGGTGGGACGACTTCTGAGAGGTGACAGCTTCGGACGGCTCCAGCGCATGTTCACCACCCGTCTGTTCAGCTTTGCCGACAGCCTGGAAGACCGCTGGGATGACCCGGGATCGCTGGCGGATGAACCCCCTGACGGAGTGGGCACCGATATCGGTCGGGCCTGGATTGAGGCTTTAGAGAGTGCAGGACTTGAGCCACCCTCAGCGATCGTGATTATATCCGACGGGGTGCACAACAGCGGGGCCGATCCGGTTCGGCTGGCGCGAGCGTCCCTGGCGCCGATCCTGGCGGTCGGAGTCGGCTCGCCTCAACCGTTCCGGGACCTGATGGTCCACTCCATCGCGGTAAGCCCGGTGGTCTATCAGGGAAGTCAGGTGCCGGTTGAGGTCGGTGTTCGCGGAGTCGGCGCCTCAGGCCGGACGGCAACTGTGGCGGTTCGCGCGCCGGATGGCAAGACGGTTGGAAGGCGGAAGGTGACCTTCAGAAGTGACTTTGAGGAGAAGACTCTGGTCTTTGATATAGAAGCCACCATGCCGGGCAGGCAGAGGTTCTCGGTTCAGGTATCTGCGCTGGAGGGTGAACTGACGACCGACAATAACCGTCGCAGCGTTTACCTGAATGTCCTGGCCAGCCGAATGCGTGTGCTGTTGATGGCGGGGCCGCCGGACAACGCTCTGGGCGACCTGGTGCGCCGGCTGCGCAGGGATGAGCATGTGCAGCTGACCCTTCGCACCACCCTAAGAAGCCGGTTCTACGAGGGAGGTTGGCCGGACGCTGCCCTGCTGGCGGAGACAGATGTCGTTCTCCTCCACCATTTTCCGGTCAGGAGCAATGATAGACAGAGATTGGAATCCTTCGCCGAGGCGGTTATCGAAGCCGGCTTGCCGGTCGGTTTTATTGACGGCGGGCAGGTCGACTCAAGGTTGTGTAGGCTGTTCGAACCATTCCTGCCGGTGAACGTCAAAGCCGGTCCACTGCGGTTTTCGACCGGACAGGTAGTGCCGGTGAGGCGTCATGCGGTTATCGCCGATCCTGACCGGACCGATTTCACTCAGGGCTGGTCTGGCTTGCCGCCTGTCAGGTTCGCGACGGGTCGGTTCATCCCCAGGCCGCAGGCGATGGTTCTGGCTGAGTTCCAGCAGATGGCTGGCGCCGGAGGATTTCCGGCGATTGTTGTTATGGAGGAGGGGGGGGTGAAGTCGGCGGCGCTGCTGGGCCGCGACCTGTGGCGCTGGAATCTGGCCTCTCCCGGGGATGAAGGGATACCCGAGCCGTTGTTGCAGCGCCTGATAAGGTGGCTGGCGGTGCGCAAGGTGGCCAGGCAGGTCGAGGTGACCTTCGATAAGGAGCTGCTCTCGAACCAGGAGCCGGTGGGTTTCACAGTGGCGGTTCAGGACGAGAACTACCAACCCATAGACGGGGCTGATGTGACGGTTGAGGTATCCCGCGACGGCGAGGTCGGCGGCGCTGCGGCACTCGAGGGGATAGGTGGGGGGCGTTACCGGGGCCTCTTCCGGTCCTGGGGTGAGGGGGAATATACGGTTCAGGTCAGGGCGAGGATGAATGAAGTTGTCATCGGTGAAGACCGGGGTAAGGTTGCGGTGGAGCCGTTCTCGGTGGAGCTCCTTGACAGCCGGATGAACGAGGAGCTGTTGCGTGCGATGGGGGAGGTCTCCGGAGGCGGGTTTGTTCCGGTGGTATCGGCGGACTCGCTGTTTGACAGCTTCAACTTCGACCCTGTTGACCATGAGGATGTGCATCGTTACGAGGTCTGGGGCCGGGGATGGCTGCTCGCGGTCATCGTCGGGCTTCTGGCCTGCGAGTGGTTCATCCGGATTCGGGTCGGGATGCTGTGAGCCGTCCGGTTGTAGTTGTGGTGGGTGGTGGCTGGGCAGGGCTGGCGGCAGCAACCAGGCTGGTGCAGAAGGGATTTGGTGTCACCCTGTTAGAACGGGATCGCGAGCTCGGCGGACGGGCCTCGTCATTCTGGGATGAGTCCTTCGAGGAGTGGCTCGACAACGGCCTCCACGTCTTCATCGGCGCTTACAGCTCGGCTCTGAAACTGCTCAGGAGCTGGGAATCGGTCGGTGGTATCAGCTTCGATGACGGGGGGGTGATGCCCTGGATC